>NZ_BAAHCA010000039.1:0-16263 GCF_054776295.1 Streptomyces sparsus | reverse complement strand
CCTCCGACGGCCTGCCACCCGACTTCACCGGCGGCGCCTTCCGCCCGCCCAACGGCTGACCCGGGGGCGGGGCGGGGCGGGGCGCGGTGGCGAGGGCGGTTCCGGTGGCGGGGGTGTGCGGGGCGCGGTTCGGTGCTCTGTGCGCGGTTCGGTGTCCGTCCCGAGTCGGTGCCGTCCCGGTGAGGTGCCCGCCCCGAGTCGGTGCCCGGCCCGGTTTCAGTGCCCGGAGGTGGCCTTGAGGCCGACCACCGCGACCAGCAGCAGGCTGACGAAGAAGATCCGCGCCGCGGTCACCGGCTCACCCAGCACCACCATGCCCACGATCGCCGCACCGGCCGCACCGATGCCCACCCACACCCCGTAGGCCGTACCGATGGGCAGCGTCCTCACCGCCTGCGCCAGCAG
This sequence comes from Streptomyces sparsus, assembly GCF_054776295.1. Classification (NCBI taxonomy): domain Bacteria; kingdom Bacillati; phylum Actinomycetota; class Actinomycetes; order Kitasatosporales; family Streptomycetaceae; genus Streptomyces; species Streptomyces sparsus. The sequence goes on along the minus strand of NZ_BAAHCA010000039.1, from coordinate 15,858 downwards.
CAGCATGCTCGCGGCGAACCCGGCCACCGTGAACACACTCGGCCACAACCGGGTGAAACCCTCGGTGTACTTGATGCCGACCGCCCAGCAGACCTCGAGCAGACCGGCGACAACCAGCAGAACCCACGCCATGACGGCACCTCCGTGAAGATCGGGCTACGGGGTGCGTCGTCTTTGCAGGGTCCCGGTACGGCGCGTCTCGTCGGGTACGTCAAGTATGCCAGCCGGGCCGCCGGGCCGCCGATGGGGGCAGCGCCCGACGGCGGGCGGGCGACGGCCGGGCAGGACCGCGCCGGCTACAGGTAGAGGCCGGTGGAGTCCTCGCTGCCGGCCAGACGCTCGGCCGCCACCGCGTGCAGGTCCCGCTCGCGCATCAGCACGTACGCGACGCCGCGCACCTCCACCTCGGCACGGTCCTCGGGGTCGTACAACACCCGGTCACCCGGCTCGACCGTCCGCACGTTCTGGCCGACCGCCACCACCTCCGCCCACGACAGGCGCCGGCCGACCGCCGCGGTCGCGGGAATGACGATGCCGCCGGAGGACCGGCGCTCCCCCTCGGGAATGTCGGTCCGCACGAGCACACGGTCGTGCAGCATCCGGATGGGCAGCTTGTCGTGGGTGGGATGAGAGCTCACGGCACGACCGTATCCCAGGGCCTCAGGACCGCCGACGGCGAGCCGACCCCGCGAGCAGCCCCACCACGGCGACCACCACCAGGGCGGCCGGCACGATGCGCTCCAGCCGGGGCGAACCGTCGGCGTCGACGAACTGCGCCCGCACGCCCGTCACCGCCCGGTTGGCGGCGATGTACGCCCGGCCGGCCGTGCGGTCCACCGCCGCGGCGGCCCGCGCCTTGGCGTCCCCCACGATGGTCTTCGGGTGCACCCGGACCGCGAGCTCGTCCAGCGTGACGGCGAGCTCCCGCCGCCGGTGGGCGATCTCAGCCTCGATCTGCGCGGGCGTTCTGGCTTCCGCCACCGCTCTGCCTCCGTCGTCTCGTCAGTGCTGCCGAACAGTCTGTCAGCTTGTTCCCCGACCTGCCCCATCACACCCCCGCTCGCCCGGCTGGCTACTCTCGAGGAGTTCACCCCCAGCCTGTGAGGAGCACAATGAGCGAGCGACTGCAGCCCGGCGACCCCGCCCCCGCCTTCACCCTGCCCGACGCCGACGGCAAGCAGGTCTCCCTCGCCGACCACGCGGGGCGCAAGGTCATCGTCTACTTCTACCCCGCCGCCCTCACCCCCGGATGCACGAAGCAGGCCTGCGACTTCACCGACAACCTCGAACTGCTGGCCGAGGCCGGCTACGACGTCATCGGGGTCTCACCGGACAAGCCGGAGAAGCTCGCCAAGTTCCGCGAGAAGGAGGAGCTCCGCGTCACCCTCGTCGGCGACCCGGAGAAGACGGTCCTGGAGTCCTACGGCGCCTTCGGCGAGAAGAAGCTGTACGGCAAGACCGTCACCGGCGTGATCCGCTCCACCGTGGTCGTCGACGAGCAGGGCAAGGTCGAGCACGCCCTCTACAACGTCAAGGCCACCGGCCACGTCGCCAAGCTGCTCAAGGACCTGGGAGTCACCGCGGCCTGACCCGGCCGCCCCTCCCCCGTCCGGCGTAACCGGCACCGCTGACGTTCGTTGACCTGTACGAGCCGGCCACACACGTCCGGCCGGAGCGCCCGCAGCGCCCCGGCCGGACCCGCCCAGCACCCGCCGGCCCATCCCCCGGGGAGGGACACGTGCCGGCCCACTACACCAGGGACACCCTCACCGCAGCGGTGGCCCGCTCCACAACGCTGTCGGACGTGGTCACCGCGCTCGGCGGCAGGCCCACCGACGGTTCCAGGCGGTACGCTCGCCGGCTGCTGAGCCGGTGGGGCATCGACGCCTCCCACCTGCAACGGGAGGGCGTGCGCCACACCGAGAGCCGGCTGCGGAAGGCCGTCGCCGACTCGACGAGCACAGCGGGCGTCTTGCGGCACCTCGGCATCAGCCCGGTGGGCGGCAACCACGCCCACATCGGCCGACGGCTGACCGCACTGGGTATCAGTACCGATCACTTCACCGGCAGGTCCCACTCCGGTAGGAGGGTGCGTCGCAGTCCGCTGGTGCTGGGTTCGCCCACGGACGGAAGAGCGCCCGGCGAGCGACTGCGGCGCGCGCTGCTCTCGATCGGCGTCCCGGAGACCTGCGCGGAGTGCCGAACGGGGCCCGTGTGGAACGGCAGGCCGCTTCGGCTCCAGGTCGACCACGTCAACGGTGACTGGTGGGACAACCGACCGCTGAATCTGCGGCTTCTCTGCCCCAACTGCCATGCGGTCACGGACACTTTCCGCGGCCGGAAGGGCAGGCCGTCGATGGAGGGCAACCAGTGAGCACGGGTCGTTCTCGGTGCAGTCGAGAACAACTCGTACGCGCAGCCGCGGAGGCCACCAGCCACACGGACCTGCTGCGACGCCTCGGCCGACCGCTGAACAGCGGCTCCTTGCGACGTGTCCGCTCCCGCCTCGCCGACCTCGGTGTCGACACCAGCCACTTCGAGGACGCCCGGACGCCCAGCCCTTCTCGGCACCGCTACTCCGAAACGCGTCTCCGGGAAGCCGCAGTCCGTGCCCACTCCCTCCGGGAGGTGCTCGAAGAACTGGGCATTCCGGCATACGACAGCGCCTACAGCCACCTCAAACGGAGGCTCGCCGGGTTCGGCATCGACACGTCGCACTTCACGGCCTCACCTCATGGCGGTCATCCCGTTCCCACCCGACAGGCACTGCACACCGCAGCCACGGGTGCCCGAAGCCTGAGTGAGGTGGCCCGCCGTCTTGGCCTCCCCGTGACGACCGCCACCCGGCGGCGGGTGAAGCAGTGGTGCACCGAGCTCGGCGTCCCGGCAGATCATCTGCTCGGCCAGGGGCACTTCCGCGGGGTTCCCTCCGGACGGCGAAAACCCGCCGGGGAGATTCTGCGCCGCCTGCCGACCGGGGCTCCCAGGGCGAAGTCGGCGATGCTGCGCAGGGCGCTGCTGGAGGTGGGCGCGGCCTACCACTGCGCGGAGTGCGGTCTGGGAGACCGGTGGCGCAACCGGCCTCTCGTGTTGGAGGTCGATCACGTCAACGGCGACAGGGCCGACAACAGACGGGAGAACCTGCGCTTCCTGTGCCCTTCCTGCCACAGCCAGTCCCGGACTTTCTCCCGGAGGAGAGCCGCTCGCAACTCGTGGCGAGGGCCGGACACCACCCGGTAAAGTGGCTGCGGGGCCGTAGCCCAACTGGCAGGAGGCACCAGCTTTAGGTGCTGGACAGCGCGAGTTCGAATCTCGTCGGCCCCACCCCAGGGCGTGGCAGGCGACTGCCACGCCCTCGCCGTTGCCGGCCCCCTCCCCCGTCCCCGCCCGCGCCGGGCGGGCGAGCGGGCTGCGTGGGTCAGGTCAGGAGGCGGGTGATGGTGGGGGCCAGTGCGCGGAAGGCCTGGCCGCGGTGGCTGATCGTGTTCTTCTCCGCGGGGGTGAGCTCCGCGCAGGTGCGGTTCTCCCCGTCGGGTTGCAGGATCGGGTCGTAGCCGAAGCCGCCGGATCCGCTGGGTTCGTGGCGGAGGGTGCCGCGCAGTCGGCCCTCGACGACGTGTTCGGTGCCGTCGGGCAGGGCGAGGGCGGCGGCACAGGCGAAGTGGGCGCCGCGGTGGTGGTCGGGGATGTCGGCGAGCTGGACGAGGAGGAGTTCGAGGTTGGCCCGGTCCGCGTCGGGGTCACCGTGCCGGCCCGCCCAGCGGGCGGAGAAGATGCCGGGTGCGCCGTGAAGCACGTCGACGCACAGCCCGGAGTCGTCGGCGACGGCCGGCAGGCCGGTGGCCCGGGCCAGGGTGTGGGCCTTGAGCAGGGCGTTCTCGGCGAAGGTGACGCCGGTTTCCTTGACGTCGGGCACCTCGGGGTAGGCGTCGGCGCCGACGAGTTCCAGGGCCGGCCCCGCTGCGTCGAGGATCGCGCGGAGCTCGGTGACCTTGTGGGTGTTACGGGTGGCGAGTACGAGGCGCTGCATGGTGGTGATTATTCCCGCGGTCGGCTGTGGTGGGTTCAGGGTGTGCAGACCTTGGTGAGTTTGTCCGCCGCGTCGCCGACGGGTCCGACGTCGGGGACTTCGCCCTTGTCGAGTGAGGTGCGGGCGTTGTCGACGGCCTTGCCGAGGTCGTCGGCGGCGGCGCCGACGTCGCTGTCGCCGGTGCTGGTGTCTATGCGCTTGAGGTTCTTGTCGATGCGGTCGAGGGCTTCGCGGGCCTGGGCGGGGTCCTCGGTGGCTCCGCTGACGGCCTGCTGGAGGTCGTCGGCGCTGTCGGCGACGACGACTGCGACGTTGGCGCAGTCCAGGGCCCGGTCGAGGGCGCCGCAGCCGGTGAGCAGAGCGCCGGCGGCTGCGAGGGTGAGGGCGGCTGCGGTGGTGCGGAGGGCCGGGTTTCGGCGCACGGGGTCTCCTCTTTCGGTCCGGACGGGCCGCACGGTGTGATCCGTGCGGCCCGTATCTGCCCAGACGCCGGGCGTCGACACCCGGTTGCGTTCACCGGGCTCGATCAGGCCCGCGGTTCGGGGCCGGCTCACTGTCGGGCCCGCGGTTCGGGGCCGGCTCACTGTGCGGGGGCGAGTGCCTGCCGCTGGGCGCCGTCGAGTTGGGCGCAGCCGATGACGGCGAGGTTGAGCAGGTGGTCGAGTTCGGCGCGGTCGAAGGGCGTGCCCTCGGCGGTGCCCTGGACCTCGATGAAGCGGCCGTCGCCGGTGCAGACGACGTTCATGTCGGTTTCGGCGCGGACGTCTTCCTCGTAGCAGAGGTCGAGCATGGGGGCGCCGTCGATGATGCCGACGCTGACGGCTGAGACGGTGCCGGTGAGCGGCTGGGCCTTGGCTTTGACGATCTTCTTCTGCTGGCTCCAGGTGATGGCGTCGGCGAGGGCGACGTAGGCGCCGGTGATGGCGGCGGTCCGGGTGCCGCCGTCGGCCTGGAGGACGTCGCAGTCGAGGACGACGGTGTTCTCGCCGAGGGCGCGGAAGTCGATGACGGAGCGCAGGGAGCGGCCGATGAGGCGGGAGATCTCGTGGGTGCGGCCGCCGATCTTTCCGCGGACGGCTTCGCGGTCGCCACGGGTGTTGGTGGCGCGGGGCAGCATGGAGTACTCGGCGGTGACCCATCCCTGGCCGCTGCCGCGGCGCCAGCGGGGTACGCCTTCGGTGACGCTGGCGGTGCAGAGGACCTTGGTGTCGCCGAAGGAGATGAGGACGGAGCCTTCGGCGTGTTTGGTCCAGGCGCGTTCGATGGTGACGGGGCGGAGTTGTTCGGTGGTGCGGCCGTCGATGCGTGACATGAGGGGAGCCTAGCGGGGTGCGCGACGAGGCCCGTTCCGCGGGGGAACGGGCCTCGGGTGCGGCGGTACGGGTCCGCGTGGCCGGTGCCGTGTGGGCGCACGGGGTGGGTTGTGCGCTGTCACGACGCGGGGTGTGCGCTCGGGGTGTTACATCATGTCTTCGATCTCGGCGGCGATCGGGTCGGCGTCGGTTCCGATGACGACCTGGATGGCGGTGCCCATCTTGACCACGCCGTGGGCGCCGGCGGCCTTGAGGGCGGCCTCGTCGATGAGGGAGGCGTCGGCGACCTCGGTGCGGAGGCGGGTGATGCAGCCTTCGATCTCTTCGATGTTGTCGAGTCCACCGAGTCCGGCGACGATCTTCTCAGCCTTGCTGGCCATGTCTGTATCTCCTGTGTGTCGGGCAGCCCACTGATCTTTGGCCCAGATTGCAACACTAGGCCACGGTTGGCCCATCCTCACGGGCGAAGGCTGGGTGGGTGCCGGGGACGGCGGTGACCGGTGGGCGCCGGTGGGCGGGCGCCGGCCCGTGGGAAACTGGTCTACACCAGCTTGCGGGCGGGGGCAAAACCCCTGCGCCGCCGAGTCGGTCCGTCGCTCGTCGGGGCGCCGGGCGACGAAGGTGCCGGAGTGCTCGCGGGTGGTGTGTTCGGGGGGTGGGCGGTGCTTTTTCGGGGGTGCCGCACACGGCCGGTGAGAGGGTCTGGACAGAGCGTTTCCGGGAGTGTGCGGGTACCCGGGAGTGTGTGCTCAATCGTGACCCGGGAGGGGGAATCACGGGTTCCTTATCCCCTCGTCCCCGTGCTAGAACTGGTCTAAACCACTGAGTGGTGTAGACCACGAAGTCAGCACGATGAAGACGCCGCCGTCTCTCCGTTCTCCACGTCCCCGGCGGCGCCTTGCCCACTGGAGGAAGTGTTATGTCCACGGCTGACGCTGCACCCGCAGCGGACAAGAAGGGCCGCGGTTCCGGCGCGATGGCTGTAGCACAGCGCATCGGCCGTAGCCTCATGCTGCCGATCGCGACGCTGCCCGCAGCGGCGCTCATGCTCCGTCTCGGTCAGGGCGACATGCTCGGCCGCGAGAACTTCCCGGCGTTCGTGAACAAGATCGCCGAGTTCCTCGCCGCCGGCGGCGGTGCCCTGCTCGACAATATGCCACTGCTGTTCGCGGTCGGCATCGCGGTCGGTTTCGCGCGGAAGTCCGACGGCTCCACCGGCCTCGCGGCCGTCGTGGGCTACCTGACCTTCCAGAACGTGCTGAAGGTCTTCACCGACGACAGCCTGCCCAAGGTGCAGGAGATCGTCGACGGCGAGATCGTCGACGTGGCGCCTTCGGTGAACGCCGGTGTGCTCGGCGGCGTGGTGATGGGCATCGTGGTCGCCCTGCTCTACCAGCGCTACCACCGCAAGAAGCTGCCGGACTGGCTGGGCTTCTTCGGTGGCCGCCGTCTTGTCCCGATCCTCTCCGCCTTCGCGGGCCTGTTCATCGGCATCCTCTTCGGCCTCATCTGGCCGGTGCTGGGCTCCGGGCTGCACGGTCTCGGTGAGTGGCTGGTCGGCTCCGGCGCGGTCGGCGCGGGCATCTTCGGTGTCGCCAACCGTGCGCTGATCCCGGTCGGCATGCACCACCTGCTGAACTCCTTCCCGTGGTTCCAGGCCGGTTCCTACGAGGGCAAGAGCGGCGACATCGCCCGCTTCCTCGCCGGCGACCCGACCGCCGGGCAGTTCATGACCGGCTTCTTCCCGATCATGATGTTCGCCCTGCCGGCCGCCTGCCTGGCCATGTACCACTGCGCCCGTCCCGAGCGGCGCAAGGTCGTCGGCGGCATGATGTTCTCCATCGCGCTCACCGCTTTCGTCACCGGTGTCACCGAGCCGATCGAGTTCACCTTCATGTTCATCGCCCCGGTGCTGTACGCGATCCACGCGGTGCTCACCGGCATCTCGATGGCGCTGACCTGGGCGCTCGGCATGAAGAGCGGCTTCGGCTTCTCGGCCGGTGCCATCGACTTCACGCTCAACCTCGGCATCTCCACGAACCCGATCGGCATCGTGATCGTGGGTCTGTGCTTCGCGGCTCTGTACTACGTGATCTTCCGGTTCGCGATCACCAAGTTCAACCTCCCGACCCCCGGTCGGGAGACGGACGAGGAGATCGCCGAGCTGGAGAAGGCCAACTACAAGGCCTGATCACCGGCGAGGGCGGATCGGCCAACGGGCCTGATCACCGCCCACGGACACCATCAAGGGGTGGGTCCCGGAACCACGAGGTTCCTGGACCCGCCCCTTCGTCGTGTCCCGAACCGTCCCGCCCGGGCGCGCCACCCGAACCGTTCCGCCCGCCCCGCCCCGGATCGGGCCCGGCCCGGTCCGGTCCGGCCCGATCCCGCTCGCCCCGCGTTGCTCAGAACACGTGGACGGCGCCGGGCCTGGCCAGTTCCACCGGGCCGTCGAAGGCCGTCCTGGCGTCGCGCAGGTTGACCTGCGGGTCTGTCCACGGCGGGATGTGCGTCAGGACCAGGCGGCCGACTCGGGCGCGCTGCGCGCAGCGGCCGGCCTCCAGGCCGTTGAGGTGCAGGTCCGGCACGTCCTCCTTGCCGTGGGTGAAGGAGGACTCGCAGAGGAAGAGATCGGCGTCGCGGGCCAGTCCGTCCAGGGCCTCGCACTCCCCGGTGTCACCCGAATAGGTGAGTACGGAGTTCCCGTGCTCGATGCGGAAGCCGTAGGCCTCCACGGGGTGGGCGACGAGGGCGGTGGTGATCCGGAAGGGGCCGAGTTCAAAGGTGTCCGAGGCGAGGGTGCGGAAGTCGAAGACCTCGCTCATGGCCTTGTCGGAGGGTGTGTCGGCGTAGGCGGTGGTGAGGCGCTGCTCGGTGCCGGCCGGGCCGAGTACGGGGATGGGGGCGCAGCGTCCGCCTTCGTGCCGGTAGTAGCGGGCGACGAAGTAGGCGCACATGTCGATGCAGTGGTCGGCGTGGAGGTGGCTGAGCACGACGGCGTCGAGGTCGTACAGCCCGCAGTGGCGCTGGAGTTCGCCGAGCGCCCCGTTGCCCATGTCGAGCAGCAGCCGGTAGCCGTCGGCCTCGACGAGGTAGCTCGAGCAGGCCGATTCTGCGGACGGGAACGAGCCCGAGCAGCCGACGACGGTGAGCTTCATAGGGGTGGGAACCTCCGCGCAGCCCGGTGGATGGGGGTTTCCCGAGGGTAAGCCGCGAGGCGGCTCGCGGCTCCTCGGGACAATGCCGGTGTGGGCGGAATCACCAGTGCGGGGTACGGTCGACGGATCGTTTCGCTCCCAGGAGGTGCCGGTGGAGACGTCCCTGTGGCTGGCGCTGGGCGTGGTGGTGGCACTGGCTCTGGTGGCGGCTCTCGTGGACGGCTTCGGCCGGTTGCCGCGCCGCGGCGGGTCGGCTGTTCCGGGTGTCGCTCCGGACGACGAGGGCGGGGGCTGCGTGCGGTCCGGTTCCCCGGGCCCCGCTCCCGAGTGGTACGGACAGTTGCGGGTGTGCGCGGACGAGGTGGGTCCGGCCGGCTGGCTGACCGAGCCCGCTCCGGACCGCCGTACGGGGACGGTGGCGGGAGTCGCCGCGTCGGGTTTCCCGGCGTATGCGAGGGTCCTGCATCCCGCCTCGATGGACGGCCGACCGGTGTCGTGGGCGGCGGTGGCCGCCGCCCACGGGCGCGGGGTGGGGCCGCTCACCGCCTGGCACGAGCTGCTCGGGACGGACCTCGACCCCTACGAGGCGTTCGGGCTTGAGGTGCCCGGACTCTTCGACGAGGCTCCCTCGCCGGGTCCGACGCCGCTGGCTGTCGCCGAGGCCCTGATCCCGGTGCTGGCCCGGCACACCGGTACTCCCGAGCGCTGCTGGTTCGGCCTGTGGCACGGCTACGGGAAGTGGGACTTCGACCGCTTCCCGCTGTTCGAGACACCCGACCGGAAGGAGGTGCTGCTGTCGGGTGCGCTGGCCGACGCGACCTCCGTGGTGGCGCTGGACGAGTTCGCGGAGCTGCCCGACCTGTGGTGGCCGCAGGACCGCGCCTGGTGCCTGGGCGGGGACGTGGACCTGGTGAGCACCTACGTGGCCGGCTCGGCGGAGTTGGTGGCGGGGTTGCTGGCCCACCCGGGGCTGGAGGTGCACCGGGTGGGGCCGGGTGGCCGGGTGGGCTGACGGCGGCCCCGCGGGTCACCCGGCCCTGAGGCCGTCAGGCCCAGAGCTGGCCGTGCAGCATCTCGACGGCTGCTTCGGTGCTCTCGGCGGTGTAGATGCCGGTCGAGAGGTACTTCCATCCGCCGTCGGCGACGAGGAAGACGATGTCGGCGGGTTGTTCGTCGCGCAGGGCTCGGCGGCCGACGCCGATGGCGGCGTGCAGGGCGGCGCCGGTGGAGACGCCGGCGAAGATGCCCTCCTGGGCGAGGAGTTCGCGGGTGCGGGCGACGGCGTCCGCGGAGCCGACGGAGAACCGCGAGGTGAGCACGGCCGCGTCGTACAGTTCGGGCACGAAGCCCTCGTCGAGGTTGCGGAGGCCGTAGACGAGGTCGTCGTAGCGGGGTTCGGCGGCGACGATCTGGATGTCGGGGCGGTGTTCGCGCAGGTAGCGGCCGGCGCCCATGAGGGTGCCGGTGGTGCCCAGCCCGGCGACGAAGTGTGTGACGGAGGGCAGGTCGGCGAGAATCTCGGGTCCGGTGGTGGCGTAGTGCGCGCCGGCGTTGTCGGGGTTGCCGTACTGGTAGAGCATCACCCAGTCGGGGTGCTCGGCGGCGATCTCCTTGGCGACGCGGACGGCGGTGTTGGAGCCGCCGGCGGCGGGCGAGGAGATGATCTCGGCGCCCCACATGGCGAGCAGCTGGCGGCGTTCGTCGCTGGTGTTCTCCGGCATGACGCAGACCATGCGGTAGCCCTTGAGGCGGGCGGCCATGGCGAGGGAGATGCCGGTGTTGCCGGAGGTGGGTTCGAGGATGGTGCAGCCGGGGGTGAGCCGGCCGTCCTTCTCGGCCTGTTCGATCATGTGGAGCGCGGGGCGGTCCTTGATCGAGCCGGTGGGGTTGCGGTCCTCCAGCTTGGCCCAGATCCGCACGTTCTCGGCGGGTGAGAGCCGCGGCAGCCGCACCAGGGGGGTGTTGCCGACCGCGGCGAGCGGGGAGTCGTAGCGCATCAGCGCATGCCTCCGGCCACGGCCGGGAGGATGGTGACGCTGTCGCCGTCGGTGAGCTTGGTGGAGACGCCGTCGAGGAAGCGCACGTCCTCGTCGTTGAGGTAGACGTTGACGAAGCGGCGGAGCTCGCCGCCCTTGGCGGGGTCGATGAGGCGCTCCTGGATCCCGTTGTGGCGGGTCTCGAGGTCCGCGAAGAGCTCCGTGAGGGTGTCTCCGTTGCCTTCGACGGCTTTCTGGCCGTCGGTGTAGGTGCGGAGGATGGTCGGGATGCGGACCTCGATGGCCATGGGGGTGCTCCTGTGTTTTCTCGGGTGGGTGCGCGAGGGGCTGCGGCGCTGCACGGGTGGTGGACGAAGCAGGGTCGGGCAGGTCGAGCGGGGTGAGCGGGTCGGGACGTGCGGCGGCGGCGCCGTCGGGGCGCAGCCCGGCCGACGTCTCAACAGATGGCGCTGGAGAGGCGGCACAGGTCGACGTGGAGGCGCGCGACGAGCAGGGTGCCCGGGGCCTTGTTGCTCACGTCGTGGATAACCATGGGCTCATCGTAACGATTCCCGGGGGCGGAATCGCTCGCTTGTTTCATCATGCGGACGAGGGCGTCTCAGTGTGTGTCAGTGCTTGTCAGTGGTTGTAGGACTCCACGATTTTGACCTCTTCCTCGGTGATCTCGCCGTCCACGATGCGGAAGGAGCGGAAGGAGACGGGGCCTTCGTCGTTGCCGCACTCGGCGGTGGAGACGAGCACGTAGTGGGCGCCGGGTTCGCCGGCGTAGCTGACGTCGGTGCGGGAGGGGTATGCCTCGGTGGCGGTGTGCGAGTGGTAGATGACGACGGGCTCCTCGTCGCGGTCGTCCATCTCGCGGTAGAGCTTCAGCAGGTCGGTGGAGTCGAACTCGTAGAACGTGGGTGAGCGGGCGGCGTTGAGCATCGGGACGAAGCGTTCGGCGCGGCCGGTGCCGAGGGGGCCGGCGAGCACGCCGCATGCCTCGTCGGGGTGGTCGGCGCGGGCGTGGGCGACGATCCGGTCGTGCAGTTCGCGGGTGAGGGTCAGCATGGGCGACAGCATAAGCAGGTCCGGCCCGCCCCCTGTCGGGGCGGGCCGGACCTGTGCGTGAGCCGGGCTCGGGGACGAGCCGGGGCTCGGGGTTACTTGGAGACGCGGGCGGCTGCCTCGGCCTCCTCGGCTGCGGCCTCGTCGGCCTCGATCTGCTCCTCGCTGTCGCCGGCGTCGCGGCGGCGGACGTACTCGAGGACCTTGCGCAGTTCCTTCTTGACCACGGGGGCCAGCAGGTACAGGCCGATGATGTTGAACAGCGCCGCCATGAACAGCGTGGCGTCGGACAGGTCGACCAGGACGCCCAGGGAGAGCAGCGCACCGACGACGATCATGGCGCAGAAGATGACCTTGTAGATGAGCTCCGAGGTCTTGCTGTGGCCGAACAGGTGGCCCCAGCACTTCAGGCCGTAGTAGCTCCAGGTGATGATCGTGGAGAAGGCGAAGAGCACGACGGCCACGGTCAGCACGTAGGGGAACCAGGGCAGTGCGGTGTCGAACGCGTCGGAGGTGATGGAGATACCGACGTTGGCCGCGCCGCGGTCGACCTCGCTGACGTCGCCTCCGGCGGCGACGGCCTCACGGGCGGCGAGGTACTTCGGGCCGCCCGCGATGATGATGGTCAGCGCGGTCATGGTGCAGATGACGACGGTGTCAATGAAGGGCTCGAGCATCGCGACGAGGCCCTCGGTGGCGGGGCGCTTGGTCTTGACCGCGGCGTGGGCGATCGGCGCGGAGCCGATGCCGGCCTCGTTGGAGAAGGCGGCGCGCTGGAAGCCGACGATCAGGGCACCGATGACACCGCCGGCGACACCCTGCGGGCTGAAGGCCTCGGTGAAGATCGTGCCGAGGGCCTCGGGCACGGCGGTGATGTTGAAGGTGATGACGAGCAGACAGGCGATGACGTAGAGGATCGCCATGGAGGGCACCAGGCGGCTGGTGACCTTGCCGATGGAGCGCATGCCGCCGATGAGCACGAGGGCGACGGTGGCGGCGATCAGCAGGCCGTAGAAGATGGCGCCGCCGTTGGTGCCGAAGAGGCTGTCGTCGCGGCCGCCGGTGACGGCGACGATCTGCTCCAGGGACTGGTTGACCTGGAAGAGGTTGCCGCCGAAGAAGGTGAAGAAGAGGATCATGACGGCGGAGAGGGCCGCAAGGACCTTGCCCAGCCCGGGCAGGCCGCGCTCGGCGAGGCCCTTGCGCAGGTACAGCATCGGCCCGCCGTTGACGGTGCCGTCCGCGTTGAACTCCCGGTACTTCACACCCAGGGTGCACTCGACGAACTTGGTGGCCATGCCGAGCAGACCGCAGAGGATCATCCAGAACGTGGCGCCGGGGCCACCGATGGAGATGGCGATGGCGACACCGGCGATGTTGCCGAGGCCGACGGTGCCGGAGACCGCAGAGGTGAGCGCCTGGAAGTGGTTGATCTCGCCGGGGGCGTCGCCCTGGTCGTACTTGCCGCGGACGAGCTTGAAGGCCGTTTTCAGATGCCTGACCTGGGCCAGCCCGAAGTAGGCGGAGAAGATCGCACCGGCGACGACGAGCCAGCCGACGATGAGCGGGAAGCTGGTTCCGAAGATGTCGACGCTGAAGAAGACGACGTCGCCGAGGAACTGGGCGACCGGTTCGAAGACGCTGTTGACGGCGTCGTTGACCGAGTCGGTCCAGGTGGTTTCGCTGTTTGCCATGGCCTACCTCTGGCTAATACGGCAGCGGGAACGGAAGGAGCACGCGGCGCGGTGCCGGTGCGAATGCGAGCGGACAGACGAACTTCGATGTCCAAAGGCCGAGCGCGTTGGTGCCGTCCGAGACTTCGGCGGGGTGAGACGGTCCCCCGCAAAAAACGGATTGGGAGTTAGTACCACGGAGAGCAACCACGACAGTGTGACCTGGGTCACACGTCCGCATTACGGTCGAGTCACGAGGCGAAGAATCCCCACAAAACGGACTCCTTTTGCGCTCAGATTCACAAGACGCTCGATAATCGACCACTCCGTGGTCACGTTACGTGCTCGTAACGGGGCTCACGGGAGCAGCGTCTCCAGAAGTGTCTCCTGGAGGCCGCCCAGCCAGAGGTAGGCCATGACCATGGGCTTCCGGGGGTCCGCGTCGGGCAGCGAGTAGAGCCCGCCGCTGTCCTCCTCGTCGGTGATGCCCAGCCTGCTGGCGATGGTGAGCCGCAGGTCGTTGAGGGCGCCGAGCCACTGCCGGGACTCGTCCGGCCCGAGGGTGAGCACCGCGCCGGAGGCGGCGTCCGGGGCCAGCGCGTCGAGGGCGTGGACGACGGCGAGCGCGTCGTCGCGCTTGCGGGCGCGCAGGTCACTCTCGGTGAACCGGCGGAACTCGGCCGACGCGGCACGGGCGTTGTCGTCCTCGGGCTCGCCGGGTGGGCTGTAGGCGTCGGGGAAGAGCCGGGCGAGCGCCGGGTCGGCGGGCGGCTTGCTGGGCCCTTCGGCGAAGAGGGCGGCGAGCGGGTCCTCGTCGGCGTCGGGCTCCTCGCCGGGGCCGATCAGTTCCAGCAGCTGGACCGCGAGGCTGCGCAGGATCGAGACCTCGACCTCGTCCAGCGCGGCGCGGGCGCCGCCCGCCTCGTCGGGGGCCGGCTCGAAGTAGCCCGCCATCAGCGGTCCTGCTGCAGGGTCGCCCACAGTCCGTAGCCATGCATGGCCTGCACGTCGCGCTCCATCTCCTCGCGGCTGCCGCTGGAGACGACCGCCCTGCCCTTGTGGTGGACGTCCTTCATGAGCGCCTGCGCCTTGTCCTTGGGGTAGCCGAAGTACGACTGGAAGACGTAGGCGACGTAGCTCATCAAGTTGACCGGGTCGTTGTGCACGATGGTCACCCAGGGAACGTCCGGCTCGGGCACCACCTGCGCTGCCTCGTCGGCCTCTGGAAGTTCGGTTTCCATGGGTACGGTCACGCCTTCCATGCTGCCATCCGACCCCGGTGGGTGTGCAAACGGCCACTCCGGAGGAGCACCGGCACGACACCGCGGGCGGCAGCCCACCGGATATCGTCATGCTGACGATATCCGTGTAGCATCCGCGGTATGAACGCTGTCGCAGATCCGGGGCCGCCCGTCGAGGTGCCGTCCACGGCGCTCTTCACCGACCAGTACGAACTGACCATGGTGCAGGCCGCGTTGCGAGCCGGTACGGCGCACCGCCGAGCTGCCTTCGAGGTGTTCACCCGCCGGCTCCCCGAGGGCCGCAGATACGGCGTGGTGGCCGGCACCGGCCGCGTCCTGGACGCCATCAGCAACTTCCGCTTCGACGAGGGCGTGCTGGGCTACCTGCGTGAGGCCCGGATCGTGGACGAGCCGACGCTGCGCTGGCTGGCGGACTACCGCTTCTCCGGCCGGGTGCTCGGCTACCCGGAGGGCGAGGTCTACTTCCCCGGGTCGCCGGTGCTGCGCGTCGAGGGCGGTTTCGCCGAGTGCGTGCTGCTGGAGACGGTCGTGCTGTCGATCCTCAACCACGACTCGGCCATCGCCTCCGCCGCCTCCCGGATGGCGGTCGCCGCCGGTGACCGGCCGCTGATCGAGATGGGCGCCCGCCGGGCCCACGAGCTGGCCGCGGTCGCCGCCGCCCGGGCCGCCTACGTGGGCGGCTTCAGCTCCACTTCCAACCTGGCCGCCGGCTTCCGCTACGGCATCCCCACCGTCGGGACGAGCGCCCACTCCTTCACCCTGCTGCACGACAGCGAGCGGGACGCCTTCACCGCGCAGGTGGCGTCGATGGGCCGCGGTACGACCCTGCTGGTGGACACCTACGACGTGGACGAGGCGGTGCGCACCGCCGTCGAGGTGGCCGGGCCCGAGCTGGGCGCGGTCCGCATCGACTCCGGTGACCTGCTGCTGCTCGCGCACCGGGTGCGGCAGCAGCTGGACGACCTGGGCGCGCACGGTGCGCGCATCATCGTCACCAGCGATCTCGACGAGTACGCGATCGCCTCCCTGGCCGCGTCGCCGGTGGACGCCTACGGGGTGGGCACCCAGCTGGTGACCGGCAGCGGCCACCCGACCTCCTCGATGGTGTACAAGCTGGTCGCCCGGGCGCAGTCCGACGACCCGGCGGCTCCGCTGCGGCCGGTCGCCAAGAAGTCGATGGGCGGAAAGCTGTCGGTGGGCGGCGTCAAGTGGGCCGCGCGGCGCCGGGACACCGCGGGTGTCGCGGAGGCCGAGGTGCTCGGCACCGGACGGGTACCGGAGGAGCTGGCCGGGCACGAACTCCTGGTCGAACTGATCACCGGTGGGGAGGTGGTGGCCCGTGAGCCGCTGGACGCCGCGCGCGACCGGCACCGCCGGG
>NZ_BAAHCA010000038.1:0-16461 GCF_054776295.1 Streptomyces sparsus | reverse complement strand
CGGGCCCGGCAGCCGCGGGCGCGGCGGGCACCACCGAGCGGCCGTTCCGGCGGGCTCTGCTGGCCAGCCTGCTCAACCCGAAGGCGATCCTCTTCTTCGTGTCGTTCTTCGTGCAGTTCGTCGACCCGGCCTATCCCTACCCGGCACTGTCCTTCGCCGCGCTCGGCGCCTGGGCCCAGCTGTTCAGCATCGTCTACCTGTCCGTGCTGATCTTCAGCGGCACCCGGCTGGCCGCCGCGTTCCGCCGGCGCCGCAAGCTCCAGGCGGGTGCGTCGGCCGCCGCGGGCACCGCCTTCCTCGGCTTCGCCGCCAAGCTCTCCCTCACCTCCGGCTGACCGGCCGCCCACTGAGGGCTCCACGGACCCGCAGCGGAAAACCCCTGTGCGCCGGCTCACCCAGCTCTGCGATCATCCCCGAATGGCGCACAGTCCCGAATCGCTGGTCATCCGGCACACCCACCGCGTTCCGTCCCCCGAGGGCTCCGCGGGGCAAGGAGCCGCCGCGGCACGGCAGTTCGACGCAGCGCTGACCTCCGTGGGCTTCAAGCTCTCGGCCGAGTTGCTGGAGCGGCTGTCAGGGTTGTCCGAGGACGCGGTCGTGCACACCGCGAGGCGCACGCTGCGCACCGTGGGCGAGATGGTGGGCGACCACGTCCGGCACAACGCGTACTTCATCGACTTCCCGGCGAACGTGCCGGACACCGAGGAGTTCTGGCTGCGGTGTGTGACGAGGGCACTCGGTGACGACACGTCACGCGAGAACGTGCTGAAGCAGCTGGCGCACGGGATGGTGGACCTGCTCAGCCTCCCCGCGTACGGCCGCTACCAGCACACCTACGAGGAGATGCTCGCCGCGCAGGACGAACTGATCACCACGGCGGGCGACCGGGTGACCGTCCTGCACCTCGGGCGGGACCTGGACGGCGAACTCACCGACCTGTACCTGGCCCTGGCGGGCAGCACCACACCGCTGGGTGAGGATCACCTGCTCGACCTCAAGACCCTCGCCGAGCGATGTGCGCTCGGCCCCCAGCCGCAGTCGATCCCCGTCCGGGAGAACCGGGCGGTCGTCAACGAGGCCCGCCTCGGCGTTGGAGCCGACCTCCTGCTGGACACCGTCACCGACGTGCTCCGGCTGGCCTGCGCGCTGTCGGGCGGCGACGTGACGCTCCGGGAACCGACCCGGTTCCGGGCGCTGTCGAGGCCGGTGCGCCGGGGGCTGCTCGCGGGCCTCGACGCGGTGGTCGCGGCGAACCCCGCGAAGCTCGCCGACGTGCACGCGTACCGGGAGCCCTTCAAGCGGCTCGGTGAGCGGCTCCATCCCCACGAGTACCCGCGCTGGCCGCACGCCGCCGACGTGTTCGCCGTCGCTCGGGGCGAGAAGGAGGCGCGGTCCTTCGACAGCCGCGCCGGGAAGCTGTTCGAGGACTTCGACGTCCCCGGTGCGGTGCGGCTGCTGAGGTCCGCCCCCGGCAAGCTGTTCCGCGCCCTGGACCTCCTGCTGCGTACCGCCGCCGACCAGGAGCAGCGGGACGCGGTGGTGGCCGCCGCGATCGAGGTCGCTCCCGAGGTCTCCGGCCGGGTCGTGCTCTCGGTCCGTGAGCACTTCCACAACCGGGAGCGGGAGACGGACCGACCCCGCATCTTCGTCAACCGCCGGGGCCGCGCCTGGGTGACCCCGGACGTCCGGCCTCCGGTACCGGCCGCCGACCGCGACCGGCTGACCGCCGCACTCGACGCCGAGATACGCCGCCGGCTCCCGGCACCGGACCGGTTGCTGCTCGACCCCGACGTGCTCGACGTCGCGCTCCCGCTCAGTGGCAGGGCGACCGCAGCCGGGTTCGGTGTGCTGCCTCGGGGTTCGGTCTCCGAGGTCGACGGCGAACTGCTGCGCTTCTTCGTGTACTGGAAGGAGAGGGAGAAGCTGACCGACTACGACCTGTCGGCCCTGCTTCTGCACAGCGACTACAGCACCGACTCCTGGCTCTCCTACACGGCCCTCACCGCGATCGGGGGCAAGCACTCGGGTGATGTCACCGAGGCGCCCGACGGGGCTTCGGAGTTCATCGACCTGTCCCTGGACCGGGTGCGCGGCACGTTCATCGTTCCGCAGGTCAACATCTACGCGGGCGAGAGCTTCGAGCAGGTCGAGGAGTCGTTCTTCGGGTTCATGCTGCGCGACGGCGAGCAGCGGGGCCGTCCGTTCGAGCCCCGCACGGTGCGGACGAAGTCGGAGCTGCGGGGCGCGGGTCGGGTGGCGCTGCCCCTGGTCTTCCGGCGCGGGTACGACGGCAAGTGGCGTGCGAAGTGGCTGCACCTGTACCTGAGGGGCATCTCGGCGGCGAACCGGGTCGAGGAGAACCAGGTGTCGGTGTCCAAGGTGGTGCGTGCCCTCGTGGAACGCGAGCAGTTGACGATGTGGTACCTGGTCGCTCTGATGTCCCGCGAGAATACGGCTGTTGACCTGTGGGACGGCGGGCCGGTCCCGGACGGGCCCGTGACGTACATCGGCCTCGAACGTCCCGAGGGCCTGCACCCGGAGTCCCGGATCATCACCCTCGAAAACCTGCGCGACGTGATCCCGGGTTGAGTGCTAGCGTTGCCCGCGGCGAGGCCATGAAGGGGCTTCCTTCTCATTCACTCCTAATGAACCCGAGTCCTTTCGCTCTCCTCGCCCCCGACTTCGGCTGAGAGGCGCCCCCGCGGCGCCTCTCAGCCTTTGTGTGCGGCGACGGCTCACGCCCCGAAGGTCGGCACGATCCGGACGTCCTTCCCACGTCAGGAGCGAAGGCCCTCCCGGCGTCATCCCACAACGCGCGTCCGGCAGGGTCAACTGGGCTTCTTCGAGTTGGTCACCGATCGGGTGATGGGCCGTGAAGCGCAACGAGCGAGGCCCCCGGGCTGTTGATCGAGATGTCTGACGTCTCCATCACGTTGCTCGGGGGCCTTGTTGGTCATCCATCCTGCCGCACTCGACCTGCGCATGCACTCGTGGAATGGGTCACCATGGTGATCGTCACTCGTGAGGGCGACCGGCAGCTGCAAGCTCTGTGCGTCTCAGCGGGCGATGGTGGCACTGGTGTACCTGCGCGAACACACCACTCTGGCGAAGATCGCCGCCGGGTTCGGGATCAGCGAGTCCACCGCCCACGCCTACACCAGCGCGGTCATCGACCTGCTCGCCGAACGTGCACCGGGCCTGCTGAAGACGCTGCGCGAGCACGAACCCGACTCGTCCTGCTCGACGGCCCCCTCGCCGAGTGCAGGCGCTGGCCGCAGCACGAGCGCCCGTCGAACGAGGTGTCGCGAGGCTGAAGTCCTGGCGGATCTTTCGCAGGTCCCGATGCAGCCCCAACCGCGTGACGCCAATCGTCGAGGCCATCCTCACGCTGGAGCGGCAACGGGTGGGGAGACTCAGTGGGCGGTGCGGGGCAGTACAGCGAGGGCTGTCCGGGCGATATCGGTCAGCGTCTCCTCGCTCGCTCCGGCCCTACCCAGCGCTTCAATGCCGCGCAGCACGGCGAGCACCAGAACAGCCAGCTTTCCCGGATCCGCGTCCGCGGCGATGTCGCCGCTGCGCTGACAGGCTGCGATGTCGTCCTCCAGTAGCGCCTGCAGTGCCTCAATGGCCGCGCGCGCCCGCTTGGCCACCGTCTCGTCGTGTTCGGCCAGCTCGGCGGCGCCCTTGGCCAACAGACATCCGCGGCGGGCGGCGTCTGCGGCAGTCGCCGCCGCCACCGCGTACACGTGGGCGGACAGCCGCGCGTAGGCGTCCGCGTCGGTGCCGCGCAACTGCCGGCTCGCAGCGTCGACGACGGAGGTGCAGTAGGCGTCGAACACGCGGTGGAACAGTTCCTGCTTTCCGCCGAACGCGCCGTACAGGCTGCCTTTGCCGAGCCCCGTTGCCTCGGCGATGTCTTCCATGCGCGTGGCGGCGTACCCACCCGACCAGAACCGCTCCCGGGCAGTGTCCAGTACCTGCTGCTCGTCGAACTTCCTAGGTCGTGCCATGGGGACAGCCTACCGGTTCTTGACTGGTTCGTCCATAACGGCTAGCGTTATGGACGAACCAGTCAAGAATTGAGGAGTGGGCGCGTGACGACCGAAGTACTCGCAGGCAAGGTCGCGGTGGTCACCGGAGCCAACAGCGGCATTGGGCTTGCCATCTCCAGGCGGTTCGCCGCGGAGGGGGCACGGGTGTTCCTGGCCGGTCGCCGTCAGGAGCCGCTCGACGCGGCGGTCGCTGAGATCGGGCCAGCGGCCACCGGCGTGAGGACCGATGTTTCGGTACAGACGGACCTCGATGACCTCTACTCGGTCGTGCGCGAGGAGGCGGGCCGCATCGACGTGCTTGTCGCCAACGCCGGCAGCGCTGTCCCTCAGCGCCTCGGTGAGATCACAGAGGAAGCCATCGACGCCACCTTCGGTACGAACGTGAAGGGCACGATCTTCACCGTGCAGAAGGCGCTGCCCCTGCTGTCGGACGGCGCCTCAATCGTAGTGACGGGGTCGACCAATGCGCTCTCCCCCGGAACGAGCCTGGCAACTTACGGCGCATCGAAGGCAGCAGTACGCGACCTGGTGCGCAGCTGGGCGCTCAGCGCGCAGGAACGGAAGTTCCGGGTGAACGTGCTGAGCCCCGGCCCGACCGAGACCCCGGGCCTGGTCGGCGTCGTGGGCCCGGACCACCAGCTCGCCTCGGAGGTGCCGCTCGGCAGGATCGGCCGACCGGACGAGATCGCCGCCGTGGCGACGTTCCTGGCCTCGGACGCCTCCAGCTTCGTCAACGGCGCCGAATGGTTCGTCGACGGAGGCCTGGCGCAGGTCTGACCGCGTCCCTCATGCCAGCGCGAGAGCCCACCACAACACACCACGTACCAGGAGGAAAAGTGAACGCCGACAGCGATATTCAGAAGCGTCGCGAAGAGATTGCCATCAACTACTTCCGCATGGTGGACGCCGGCAACCCTGCGGTCATCGACGTCTTCACGGAAGATGCTCACATGTTTTACCCGAAGTTCGGCATCGCGAGGGGGAAGGCGCAGATCGGAGCGTTCGCTCAGGGCCTCGGCCGGGGAATCGCGTCGCTCAAGCACGAGATCGAGGGCTTCACCGTGTTGACGTCAGGGAACCACGTGATCGTCGAGGGCGTGGAAAGGGGAACAACGACGTCAGGCGTGGACTTCCCTGACGGCGTTTCCTCCTTCGGGCTGTTCTGCAATGTGTTCGAGTTCGAGGGTGCACTCATCAAGAGGGTTCACATCTACGTGGACCCGGACTTCGCCAACACGCACGTTGAGGGTGTGACTTGGGGCAGGTCGGTGCAGGACAGCATCGCCAGCATGTAGTCGACAGCCTGCACCGTGGCGCGCACCACAGGTACGGGGGCCGCGTGGCGACGAGGTCGCAGGGCTCAATCTTGTCGCCTCGGCTCCCGCCTCGGGTCCTGGCAGTTCTTCCGCCACGCCCGCTGCAGCCCGAACCTCATGACGTCAATCGCCAAGCCATACTCACCCTGGAGCGGCACCGCTGACGAAGCTCAATGCGTCGCGAAGGGGTTGGGCGTGCCCTCCGGCAGGACGGTGACGTCCCGCTCGCCCTCCCCCGCCATGACGTAGGCGCCGCTCTCCAGCCGCTCGATCAGGCCGCGGGTCCATTCCATGCCGCTGTCCGCGGTGTGCACCCACAGCTGCATGATCTCGCCGATGTGCCCCCACTGCTCGGGGGTGGACTCGGGCGGCGACCAGTGCGAGCGGACTTCCGTCCGCCAGTCCTCCAGCGCCGCGAGCCGCTCCCTGAGCAGGGTGATGGCCTCCGCGCGCGGCAGGTCGACGAGGAAGCCGACACCCGACGTCAGCATGTCCGGCTTCTCGTCGACGGCGGTCAGTGCGTGCCGCAGCAGTGCGCCGAACTCCCGCTCACCGTCCTCGGTCAGCTCGTACTCGGTCCGTGGCGGGCCGCCCGCGGTGCTGGGGGCGACGTCGTGGGCCCGCAGCAGTCCCTGCTTCGCCAGTTGTTTGAGGGCGTGGTAGATCGATCCGGGCTTGGCCGTGGACCACTCGTGGGCGCCCCAGAACTCCAGGTCGTTGCGGACCATGTAGCCGTGCGCGCGGCCGTGCTGGCGGACCGCTCCCAGCACCAGCAGCCGGATCGCTGACATCGACCTTCTCTCCGCTCCCCGCATCACCCGCGTCGTCCGTGCCCCTGCGCCGCCCGTCCCGCCCGCGCCGTCGGCTTCGTCCCGTGGCACAGCGTAGACGCTGCCGGGGCGGCAGTGCCGGGGCCCGGCGGGTGGCCGCACGGAGCGGGCTGGCGGGCGCGCCCCGGCGAGCGGGGCCCGCACCGGTCGGCTGACCCGTGACGGGAGACATCACCTGGGATGAACGGTGAACAGGGGATTGATGGCTGGAATCATGGCCATAAAGCGACTACTCCCCTTGTGTCCGGTCCGCCAGAATCACGGCCTGCCGTCCACCGTCGGGCGGCCGGGGGAACGGGGGCTCCACCATGGAGAGAGCAGAGGCCAAGCAGGCCGTCACCGACCTGGCGGCGGCACAGCCGTCGTTCACCGCGGCGGACGTGGCGCGGGCACACACCCTCATCGACGATCCGGACAGCCTCAACCAGTACTTCTTCGGCACCTGCGGGATGGCCGCCATCGTGCGCAGCTTCCTCCAGCACGACCGGGCCCGGTTCGTGCAGCTGCTGCGGGCCGTCCACGGGGGAGCGGACTTCAACGGGATCACCACCGGTCCCGGCGTGCTCCTGGGTGGGCGCCTGAAGCAGCGCGACGCGAAGTCCGTGCAGCCGATGGGAGAGTTGTACGAGGCCACGTTCGACCTGGACTTCGTGCTGTCGCGGAGTCTCGGCAAGCTGCTGAAGATCCGCTCGCCGCACATGTACGCGGCCCAGGTGCTGTTCTCGGAGGAGATCGCCCGGCTGTTCAACGCGAAGGAACCCTTCCTGGACGCCTTCACGCTCGGCCCCGAGCACATTCCCGCCCTGGACGCGGGCCGGCTCGACGACGACCTCCGCTTCGAGCTGGGGATCAAGGACTGGCGGCTGGGGCAGGTCGCCGGATTCACCGTCGACCTGCCCACCACGAGCATCAAGACGCTGACCGCCGGCGACCACTGGGTGCTCAGCTTCGTCGCCGGCGGCCGTGAACGGGCGCTACGGGTCCTGCGGACCGCCGCCGGGCCGTTGCAGGTGGCCGTCGACGTGCGCGGCAGCGAGTCGGCCTTCCGCGACCAGGGTGATCTCGGGCTCGACTCCGACGGGACCAGAACGCTCATGCTGCACGTCGCAGGCGCGCCCACCTGCACCGTCACGCGCGTCGACGCCTCCTCGCCGCAGACAGCGGTCGACGCGGTGAACGCCCAGCTGGCGGGCACCAAGCCGTACGTCTACGCGTTCATCCGCAGCTTCGACGACTGGACACGGGCGAACGACGACCCCTCGAAGCGCACCTTCTCCGACCCGCCGACCCCGCCGGCTGCCATCTGGGGTCGGTCGGAGCCCGAGGGCGAGCACATCCTCGCCGTGAACGGCACCATCAGGAGGGAAGCCGACTTCTACGTCCTGCCGGTGTGGACGTGGAAGAACACGTTCGAGGTACGCGTCCCCGTGGCTCACCTGGCCGGCTACGTGCCGATCCTGGTGCACGGCCGAATCGGCGACTGAGGGCTGTCCGGACGCTTGCACGGGCGCGTGTACGAAGCGCTTACGCGGGGGCCTCACGGGATCGCCCGGACACCCCGGTGTCCTCCGAACGCCGCCGTGCCCCCGGTCACGGCCAGGGCGTCCCGCCGTGACCGGGGGCTTCGCCTGCGCGCTCCGAGCCCCTCCTTCGGGCCACTCGTCGGCACGTATCGGACGGACGGCGTCGCGCGGGACCTGGCTCGTGCGGCCGCACCCCACTGAGATGTCATGGTGGGGACACCACGACATCTCAGCAGACCACCACGCTGTGCCGACGCACGCGCACGTTCACTCCCCGGCCCGGGGGACGCCGGGCAGGCCCTGGGACCAACGGCCAGGGGCTCCGAGGGAACTCGCCGGGGGCGAGGGGCGAAGGAGAGATGAAAGCCCAAGCCTTCGAAGCGTTCCCCAGGACGAGAGGAGCCCCGATGACCGTCCGCACGGGGGCGGAGAGCGATGCCTCGGTAATCAGGCGGTCCCAGGACGAGCCCGAGGCGTTCGCCGTGCTCTTCGACCGGCACGCGGATGCGGTACACCGCTATCTGGCCCGTAGGCTCGGCGGCGAGCCGGCCGACGACCTCATGGCGGAGACCTTCACCACCGCTTTCCAGCAGCGGCACCGGTACGACCCCGCGCGGGCCACGGGCGACGGCGTCCGGCCCTGGCTGTTCGGCATAGCGACCAACATGGTCGGCCGGCACCGGCGGGCCGAGGCCCGCCGGTTCAAGGCCCTGGCCCGCGTCCCGGCTCCCGCCGACCACGAGGAGCCGCTGGCCGACCGGGCTGCGGCCCGGGTGGGGGCACAGGCCGTACGCCGTGAGCTGGCGGCGGCACTGCCCGCACTGCCCGCGCGGCAGCGGGATGTGCTGCTGCTGATGGCCGGCGGCGGTCTCGGCTACGAGGAGGTGGCCCAGGCCCTCGGTGTTCCCATCGGCACGGTCAGGTCACGGCTGCACCGGGCTCGCAGCAAGCTGCGCGAAGCATTGGGCGGATCCGATCCGACGACACTGCGAGAGGTGTCCGGCCATGACTGACGAACTCGAACTCCTGCGGGACTGGGACGCCGACGCGTCCCCGCTCACCGAACCGGCCCGGGCACAGGCCCGGCACCGACTGCTCAACACGATCGCGCGCACGGAACGGCACCCCGGCACCGGGCCCGGCCGACGCCGGGCGCTGCGCCTCGCGACGGCCGGCGTGGTCGCCATGGTGCTCGCGGGGACAGCGGTGCTGATCACCACCGAGGGCGTAGGCACGGGCCGCGCGGGCACGGTCGCCCCGCAGATGCGCAACGCCGCCGCTGCGAAGGTGCTGAAAGCGGCGGCGGCGTACGCGGGTGATCAGGAGACGCCCGCAGCGCCGCGCGGCGACCAGTTCATCTACTCGAAGCGGGTCATCAAGGAGACGGACCGGAAGACCGGCAAGGTCAGGACCTTCGTGGACGTGAACTGGGACTCGGTGGACGGCTCCAAGCGCTCCCTGACCATGGAGCGCGGCAACGTGATCTGGGAGGAGCCCATGAGGGACGGCGGCTCCGTGTGGCCTCCCCGGGAGTGGAGCAGGCTCAAGAAACTCCCGACCGATCCGAAGAAGCTCGTTCCGGCCATCATCTCCGCCGGCGGCACGGCCGACCGGTCGATCGACGGCATCTCCGGCTTCGACTGGTTCCGCGCCTACTTCCTGCTCGGCGAGCTTCTGAAGCAGCCCGTGCTGCCTCCGGGGATGCGTCCCGCCGCGTACGAAGCACTGGCCCTGGTGCCCGAGGTCAAGGCGATTCCGGGGGTGAAGGACTCCGCCGGGCGCACCGGAGTGGGGATCGCCTACACCGGAGAGGGGTCCCAGAAGGGCAGCTACCTCATCTTCGATGCGGAATCGCACGAGTTCCTGGGCTTCCGCAGTGAGGGGTCCACGGCTTCCGGCAGGACGTACGTCCAGCTGTCGCACACGGTGGAGTGGGCGATCGTCGACCGCCTGAGGCAGCGCCCCTAGGGTCTGTCGTCAAATGTCACGCCCGCATCAGGAGTGAGGCGAGGGTGACGGCCGCTTCGTCGGAACGCTCGGGGATTGTGTGCGGTATGCCCGACGGCGGAGCCAGGCCCGGATCGCCTTTGAGTGCTAGCCCTTGTCGCTCAGGATGTGATCAGGCCGGGTGAGGGGCCGTCCCGGTCCGGTCCGGGGCACCCGGACCCGTTCCATCACGGTGGTGAACCGGGTGCAGTCGTTGGAGTTGCCGCCCGTGACGACGAAAGCGAGAGGGCCTTGCCGGGGGGCGGAGCCGAGATCCACCGGCCCGCGGTCTCACTCTCCTTCTGGGCCGCACCTCCGCCAATGCCTCGCTCCTCGCCTGTCGTCGCCTGCTGTGCAAGCCCGTCGTCCCCGAAATCCTCGGCCTCGTCGCCAGCTGGCTGGTTGCGCCCCCGCCTGACCGGGTCTCGGTGAGTGGTGTCGATCGCCCGAGCGATGACCTACGTCCAGCTACAAACCGCGCCTATAAATCGGGTGTATATACTCTGTGTATAGTCGGGGCATGGCTGCTACCGATTCGATCGTTTCACCCCGCCTGCGCTCGAAGAACACCCCGGGCGCGGCTGTTCTATGCCTCGGGGCAGGGCTCGTCGGGGGCATCCTGACGAACCTGGCGCAGGGCTGGCTGCCCGGGGCGTGGAACAACTTGGCGAACTCCGGTGCGGTGTGGACAGTGTTCGCGTTTGCCGCGGGCGCCTCCCTCGCACACCGCACCGACGGCCATCGCCTTCCGGCGGCAGCCGGAGCCCTGGCGGAGATCGGCCTCGTCGTCGGCTACTACGGGTACGCCGAGTTCGGGCGGGGCGGAATGGGCTCGCTCACATTTCCACTGCTCTGGCTCGCGATGGCGTGCGTCGCGGGACCGCTGTTCGGCGTCGCGGGCGCGTGGTCGAGACGCGGTACTCGACCCTGGCTGCGCTACGTGGCGCTCGGCGCACTCGGCGGCCTTTTCGGCAGTGAAGGCCTCCACTACTGGCTCGGCCTGGGGTACCTGCCGCAGGCGGTGGTCTGCGGTGCTCTCGCCTGCGGTCTTCCGCTGCTGTTGGGGCGGACCTGGAAGGAACGCGGTCTGAGCCTCGCTGTGGCGATCCCCGCGTCCTTCGTCACCTATCAGATCCTCTATGGCCTCCTGGACGCGGTGTCCGGCTGAGTGGGCCCGCCGGGCAGGGGCACGGCTGTCAGCGACGGCCACTAGGCTTGTCATGCAATATCAGGCCCACGTCAGGAGTGAGGCGAGGGTGACGGCCGCTTCGTAGGACTGGGCGGTCTTGTCGTAGCGGGTGGCGATGCCGCGCCACTGCTTTAGGCTGGACCGGCCGAGGGCCGGGTCGCGGAGCCCCGGGCCCCCGCCGCATGCTGGTGGGCCCGGACGATCATGGAATCGACCGACACCAGCCACTCGATGTCGCCCGCCGCATCCGCCTTCGCCTGCGCGGCCCGCAGCATCCGGTCGAACGTCCCGTCCGCCGCCCACCTGCGAAATCGCGTATGCAGCGTGGCCCACGAACCGTAGCGGTCGGGCACATCCCGCCAGGCCGTCCCGGTCCGGAACTTCCACACGATCCCGTTCAGAACCCTGCGGTCATCCAGCCGTTTCCGCCCCCGCAACGACACGCGCAGCAGCGGCCGGACGAACTCCCACTCAGCATCCGACAGTTCATGACGACGTATCACGACGCCATGACCCACCACCTATGACACTTGACGACGCGGCCTTGCCCGCGGGCTCACGGCGACGCGTCACCGCCACGCCATGAGCCGCCCGGCGGGCTCCAACCGACGGCCGGTCCTAGCCGGCGACGGGCGCCCGGTCCGCGTCGCCGGCCGCGTGCTCGTCGGCGACCAGGTCGAAGGCGCCCTTGCCGTCGATGGACTCCCGGATGACGTCCGCGTGCCCGGCGTGCCGGGCGGCCTCCTCGATGAGGTGCAGCAGGCCCCACCGCCAGGTGCGCGGGCCGCCCGGCTCCCAGGGCGCGTCCGGCAGCACGAACAGCTCGTCCATCGAGGGCAGCGCCCGTACAGCCGCCTCGGTCTCCGCGGCCACTTCCTCGTACCGGGCGAGCACCGACGCCACGGACTCCTCGTCGGTCAGCCAGAAGCTGTCCTCCCACCCCCTGATCGTCGCCGGGTCGTGGTAGTCCAGCGGCTCACCGCGCATGGTGCGGATCCAGCCGCGCTCGCCCTCCATCACGTGCTTGACCACTCCGGCCACCGACAGCGCGCTGGCGCTGGGCACCCGGCGCGCCTGCTCCTCGGTGAGCCCGAGCAGTGCCCGCCGCAGTCCGCCCCGCTGGGCGTCCAGGTAGCCCAGCAGCGCGCTCCGCTCGTCACCGTGGGCCTCGGGGGAAACAGAAGTCGGCACAGTCATCACACCTCTCGCAGGGTTCGGGAGCCGCTGCCTTCCGGCCCCCTTCGCTGCACACGACACTACGAACCGTTGCGGACAGCTACGGTCCTCAATCAGCCCTGCGTCCCTCTTCCGGGCCGGCCGCCTTCCGAGCCGATGTGCTCGCCGATCCCGACGCGCTGGCTGAGCCCGGCGTTGCTTCCCGAGCCGGTGGGTCCCGCTCATGAGAACGACCTGCCCGTCCCCTCCGTCCGCCGGGACGAGCCGGCAGGCGGAGGGGGCGGGCAGGTCGGGCGTCGGGTCTCGGGGATCGGGTCTCGGGTCTCGGTGATCGGGGCCGGGTCGAGCCGATCAGAACGGGAAGCCGCTGCGGCCGTGCTGGATCGAGATCCACTTGGTGGTGGTGAACGCGTGCACGAAGTGGTCGCCGTTGAGGCGGCCCAGGCCGGAGTGCTTCTCGCCGCCGAACGGCACGATGGGCTCGTCGGAGACCGTCGAGTCGTTGACGTGGATCATGCCGCTCTCGATGCGGTGTGCGACGGCCACGCCCCGGTCGACGTCGGCGGTGTGCACGGCGCCGCTGAGGCCGTAGGGGGTGTCGTTGGCGACGCGGACCGCCTCGTCCTCGCCGTCCACGGGGATGATCAGCGCGACGGGGCCGAAGATCTCCTCGCGCAGCGCGGCGGAGTCGGCGGGCAGGTCCGTCAGCACGGTCGGCGAGACGACGTTGCCGTCCGCCTCACCGCGCAGCAGCGCGGTGGCGCCGCTCGCGACGCACTGCTCGACCAGCGAGGTGATCCGCTCGACCTGGTTGGAGTTGATCAGCGGGCCGATCACCGTGGACGGGTCGGCGGGGTCGCCGACCTTCAGCGTGGAGACCTTCGCGACGAACTTCTCGGTGAACTCCTGCTGCACGCTGCGGTCGACGATGACGCGGTTGGCCGCCATGCAGACCTGGCCCTGGTGGACGTACCGGCTGAACACGGCCGCGTCCACGGCGTAGTCGATGTCGGCGTCGTCCAGCACGATCAGCGCGCTGTTGCCGCCGAGTTCGAGCACGGCGTGCTTGAAGTTGGCTGCGGCGACGGTGGCGACGTGCCGGCCGACCTTGTCGGAGCCGGTGAAGGAGATCACCTTCGGCACCGGGTGCTCGATCAGCGCGTCACCGATCTCGGCGATGTCGGTGATCACCACGTTGAGCAGGCCCTTGGGCAGTCCCGCCTGCTCCAGGATGCTGGCGACGAGCGAGCCGCCGCAGATCGGGGTGTTCTGGTGCGGCTTGAGCACCACCGCGTTACCCAGGGCCAGTGCCGGGGCGACCGACTTCAGCGACAGCAGGAAGGGGAAGTTGAACGGCGAGATGACCCCGACCACACCGACGGGCACCTGGTAGAGGCGGTTCTCCTTGCCGTCCACCGGCGACGGGATGATCTTGCCGGTGGCGCGCAGCGCCAACTGCACCGACTCGCGCAGGAACTCCTTGGCCAGGTGCAGCTCGAAGGCGGCCTTCAGCCGGGTGCCGCCCAGTTCGGCGACGATGGCGTCCGCTATCTCCTGCTCGCGCTCCTCGACGATCCGCAGCGCCCGCTCGAACACCAGCCGGCGGCTGTAGGGATTGGTGGCCGCCCACGCGGGCTGGTGGCGCTCGGCCGCCCGGTACGCCTGGTCAACCTCGTCCGCGGTGGCCACCGTGATCGAGCACAGCTTCTCGCCGTCGTACGGGTTGAAGTCGATGATGTCCCACGAGCCCGACCCGGGCCGCCATTCACCGTCGATGTATTGAAGCGCCAGGTCCGCGAAGTGGGGCATGCCAATCCTTCTTAGCTGAGGAGGACTCGTGATGGCACGTCATGCTACTTGCGTTCTAGGCGAGTTGGCGGACTCTGCGCAAATGGTCACGGGTCTGCGACGGGTTCAGGCTGTTGCTGATCAGCCGGTCCATGACCCCCGAGTACTCCGCGACCTCCTCCGCCTTGTCCAGGTACAGCGAACCGGTGAGCTGCTCCAGGTAGACGACGTCGGGGATCTCCGGCTCGGGAAAGCGCAACATGGTGAAGGCGCCGCTCTCGGCGGGGTGCCCGCCCAGTGCGAACGGCACCACCTGCAACGTGATGTTGGGCCGCTCGGACAGCTGCGCCAGGTGCTCCAGCTGTTCCTCCATGATCTCCTCGCTGCCGAACGGCCGCCGCAGCGCGGCCTCGTCCAGTACGCACCGCAGCTGCGGGGCGTTCTCCTGGAACAGCAGCTTCTGGCGTTCCATGCGCAGCGCCACCCGCCGGTCGATCTCGTCCCCGGGCATGCGGCGGTGGCCGCTGGCGACCACCGCGTGGGCGTACGCCTCGGTCTGGAGCAGGCCGTGCACGAACTGCACCTCGTAGGTGTCGATCCGCGAGGCGGCGCCCTCCAGGCCGACGTAGGTCTGGAACCAGGACGGCAGTACGTCCCCGTAGCTGTGCCACCAGCCGGCGATGCTCGACTCCCGTGCCAGATTCAGCAGCGGTTCTCGTTCCGCTTCGTCGGTGACGCCGTACAGCGTCAGTAGGTCCGCGACGTCCCGCGGCTTGAAGCTCACCCGTCCCAGCTCCATCCGACTGATCTTCGACTCGGACGCGCGGATCGAGTATCCGGCCGCTTCCCTGGTCACTTCGCGAGACTCTCGCAGGCGCCGCAGTTGGGAGCCGAGGAGAATTCGCCGCACCATCGACCCGCTTGAACCGCTTGCCCCATTCGCTCCGCCTGTCACCGGAATTGCCCCTTTTTCGATCAGACACCCGCCCCTGATGGGGCAGCAGTCTGCCATCAATACGCTCCGTTGAGTGCCCATCCGGTTACACACGATCGAAAGTTACAGATGCACGTGCATCTGCCCTTGCATCCGTTGTTCGCATTGGGAACCATGGGGGCAGCCCAAGTGCACGCGGTGTCAACGTGTTTGGGTCCCGAGGCCATCGGGTGAGCACCGCCGTCCGGTCCGCCACGGACCTCCACTGCCATCACAGCCAGGGGGAACCTCACTATGGGGACCGAAGGAACCACAGTGCTCGAGCCGTTATGGCAGGGACTCCCCCCGCTCGACCCCGGAGCACTTTCCGGTTCCGCTTCGAGCGCGCTGCCGCCGCGGTTCGAGGCGGTGCAGAGCGCTCGGGACTTCACCCGGACCACGTTGAGCGAGTGGGAGCTGTCGGATCACTGCGACGGTGTCACCCTGGTCGTCTCCGAGCTGGTGACCAACGCCCTGCGGCACGGCCTGCCCACCTGTGCGTCCCCGTACAGCGACGCGCCGGTCCGGCTGCACCTGATGCGCTGGGCGTCCCGGCTCGTCTGCGCGGTCCGTGACCCCAGCCGCACACCGCCCATCTCGGCACTGGACGACGCCGACCCGTTCGCGGCCCTCGCGGACTTCGCCGACGTCAACGCGGAGTCCGGGCGCGGCCTGTTCCTCGTCGAGTCCTTCAGTGACAGCTGGGGTTGGCAACCGCTCAGCGGCCCCCAGCCGGGCAAGGTGGTCTGGGCGCTGTTCCGAGTGGGACCGCCCGCCTCGACCTGACCGAACCCGCACCACTCCACCGCCACCAGAGGGCGCCCGCCACCCCGGGCGCCCTTCGGCATGCCCCGGCCGCTCCCACCCGCAGGGGCGCCCCGCGGACTCCCGACGCGCACCTCCCTGGACATGTGTCTATAGTTACTGGACATGCGTCCATCACATCGTCATGGTGGCACGCCCCGCACCCGAGGAGCGCCCGCAGGTGAACATCGTCGCGAACGTCCTGGTCTTCCTGGTGGCAGCGTTCCACCTCTACGTGCTGGTCCTGGAGATGTTCCTCTGGCAGCACAAGCAGGGCCGGGCCCTGTCCGGGTTCGACGCGGAGATGGCTCGCGCCACCGCACCACTGGCGGCGAACCAGGGCCTCTACAACGGCTTTCTCGCCGCCGGCCTGCTCTGGGGGCTGGTGGCGGCCGACCCGGTCGGCTTGCACTTCACGGTCTTCTTCCTGTCGTGCGTGGTCGTCGCCGGCTGCTACGGCGCGGCCACCGCGAACAAGCGCATCCTCTTCGTCCAGGCCGTACCGGGCGCCGTCGCCCTCGCCGCCGTTCTGCTCGCCGCATGAGCGTGCCGACCGGCGGCCGGGGAGAAGCGGGCGACGCCCGTGCTGTGCGGACCAGGGCCCGGCTGCGGCAGGCACTGCTCGACGAGTGCGCCGAGCGCCCGCTGGAGAAGGTGACGGTCGCCGGCCTGGTACGCAGGGCCGGACTCGGCCGGGCCACCTTCTACGTGCACTACCCGGACCTCCGGGCGCTCGCGACGGACGCCTGCGCCGAGGTGGTGCGCGACGCGGTGGACGCCCTGCACGCCTGGCGCGGCGCCCCGGACCCGGAGTCGCCGCCGCC
>NZ_BAAHCA010000037.1:0-16500 GCF_054776295.1 Streptomyces sparsus | reverse complement strand
CGGCACCCCGTCCGGGGTGCCGGGCACCGGCCTGTGTGACGCGGCGGGGGGAGCCGCCGCGTCCCTGCGCTCACTCCGACTTGATGGCGGCCAGCATGTTGAGCCGGGCGGCGCGGCGGGCCGGCCACAGTGCGGCCAGCACACCGACGATCGCGGCGAGCAGCAGGAAGACGCCCATCCGGCCCCACGGCAGCACCAGTTCGTAGGTGTTCAGCGAGCCGCCGATCACCTCACCCGCGGCCCAGCCGAAGAACACGCCGAGACCGACGCCCATCACACCGCCGAAGAGCGAGATCACCACCGACTCCAACCGGACCATGCTCTTCACCCCGCTGCGGTCCAGGCCGATGGCACGCAGCATGCCGATCTCCTGCGACCGTTCGAACACCGACATGGCGAGGGTGTTGACGACGCCGAGCACAGCGACGATGACGGCCATGGCCAGCAGCCCGTACAGCATGTTCAGCATGATGGTGAACATCTGCGCGATCGACTCGGAGACGTCCTCCTTGCTCTGTACCAGGACGGCCGGGTTGTTGCCGAGCGTCTCCTCCAGCTCGGCCTTGGCCGCGTCGCTGGCGCCGCCGGTGGTCTTCACCAGCAGTTGCGCGGCGCCGGCCTCGTGCATGTGCGGCCTGAGGGTGGCGGTGTCCACCATGATGCCGTTGATCATCTCGTTGCCCTCGTAGAGCCCCGAGACGGTCAGCTCGCCCTTCTTTCCGTCGTCGAAGGTCACCGGAACGGTCGAGCCGTGCTTCCAGCCGTACTCCTCGGCCGTCTTGGTGTCGACCACGGCGTTGTCGCCGCTGAGCCCGTCCAGCGATCCGGCGGAGAAGTCCAGCGAGGTGAGCTCGCCGATGTCCTCACCGTTGACCCCGTTCAGGCTCGTGTAGCTGTCGTCGATCTTCACCGAGGACTGGATCAGCGGGCTGATCGCGGTGATCTGGTCGTCCACGGCGAGGGTCTTCTCCACCTCCGGGGAGAGCCAGGTGAAGTTCGCCATGCTGATCGTGTAGTCGGCACGCAGCGACTCGCTGGCCATCTTGTCGATGGCCGCCTGGGCGCTGCCGGCGATGACCGTCATGCCGGTGATCAGCGTGAGGCCGATCATCAGCGCGGACGCCGTCGCCGCGGTGCGGCGCGGGTTGCGGACGGAGTTCTGCCGGGCGAGCTTGCCGGAGACACCGAAGACGCGCAGCAGAGGCGCCGCGGCGGCGATCATCGGCCGGGACAGCAGCGGCGTCAGCACGAACACGCCGATGATCATGATCGAGGCGCCGGCTCCCATCGGCAGCGTGGCATCGTTCCTGTCGAGCGTGGTGCCGAAGATCACCAGCACCACGCCGATGCCCGCCAGGATGGAACCGATGGTGTTGCGGATGACCAGGGACCGCGTGGTGGCCGTGGCGTGCACGCTGCTCATCGCCGCGACCGGCGGGATCTTCGCGGCCCGGCGGGCCGGCAGCCAGGCCGCCAGCACGGTGACGACCACACCGACGAGGAGCGACGACACGAAGGCCTCGGTGGGCACGACCAGGGGGCCGTCCGGCACGGTGGCGCCGAAGCTGCCCATCAGGGCGCGCAGCCCCGCGCCGATGCCGATGCCGGCGGCGAGCCCGGCGATGCCGGCTATGGCGCCGACGACGGTGGCCTCGAACAGCACGGAGCGCGTCACCTGGCGCCGGCTCGCGCCGACCGCACGCAGCAGCGCGAGTTCCTTGGTGCGCTGGGTGACGAGCATGGTGAAGGTGTTGGCGATGATGAAGACGCCCACGAACAGGGAGATGCCGGCGAAGACGAGCATGCTCGTCTGCATGGCGCTCATCTCGCTCTCGATCATGCGCGACTGGTCGTCGGCGAGCTTCTTGCCCGTCACCGCTTCCGCGTGTTCCGGCAGCGCCTTCTCCACCTGGGCCAGCAGTTGGGCCTGCGTGGTGCCCTCGCTCGCCGACAGGGTGATCTCGGAGAACTCACCCGGCTCGGCGAAGACCCGCTGCGCGGTCTCGGTGTCGAAGAGCACGAGCGTGCCGCCGGCGGCGACGTTGCCGTCGTCGGTGGTGAAGACGCCGACGACCTTCTCCTCGCGCACCGGCCCGTCCAGGGACATCCGCACGGTGTCGCCGACCTCGTAGCCGGTGCGTTCGGCCGTCTTGGCGTCGAGCGCGACCTCACCCTCCTGCCGGGGCGCGCGGCCGTCCCTCATCGGGTAGCGGTCGTCGGTGCCCTCGCCGTCCTGGCCGGCGTAGTAGTTGGCGCCGGAGGTCGACCAGCCGTCGCCGACCAGCTTGCCGTTCTTGTCGGCGAGCGCGGCGAAACCGGAGACCGACCCGGTCGCCTGCTCGACGCCGGGCAGGTCGGCGACCTTCGGCAGCAGCTCCTCGTCGAGCGCCGGTGGCGCGTCGAGTGGGCCGTCGCTGTCCCGGCGGGGCTCGATGGCCACGTCGACGTGGTCGAAGCCCTTCTCGGAGCTCTTCTGGAAGGCCTCGGAGACGGTGGAGGTGAACACCAGGGTGCCGGAGACGAAGGCGACGCCGAGCAGCACGGCGAGCACGGTCATCAACAACCTGGCCTTGTGCGCGAGTACGTTGCGCAAGGCGGTACGGAACATGCGGAAGTCCTGAGGGGAGGGAGGGCGGCTGGAGGCGGGGGCGGCCTGACGGCTCAGCTGGTGCGGCGCTTCCCGTCGAAGCCCTTCATCCGCTCGAGCACAGAGTCCGCGGTGGGGTCGGTCAGATCGTCGACGATGCGGCCGTCGGCGAGGAAGATGACCCGGTCCGCGTACGCGGCGGCAACCGGGTCGTGCGTGACCATGACGACGGTCTGACCGAGTTCGCGCACGGAGTTGCGCAGGAAGCCGAGCACCTCGGCGCCGGACCGGGAGTCCAGGTTCCCGGTCGGTTCGTCACCGAAGATGATCGCCGGCTGCGAGGCCATGGCCCGGGCGACGGCGACCCGCTGCTGCTGGCCACCGGACAGCTCGCTGGGCCGGTGCTTCAGACGATCGGCGAGTCCCACCGTTTCGACAACGCGGTCGAGCCACTCCTTGTCGGGCTTGCGGCCGGCGATGTCCATCGGGAGCGTGATGTTCTCCAGGGCGTTCAGCGTGGGAAGCAGGTTGAACGCCTGGAAGATGAAGCCGATCTTGTCACGGCGAAGCTGCGTGAGCTTCTTGTCCTTCAGCGCGGTCAGCTCGACGTCACCGATGCGGGCGGAGCCGGAGGACACCGAGTCGAGTCCGGCCATGCAGTGCATGAGCGTGGACTTGCCGGACCCGGAGGGACCCATGATCGCGGTGAACTGGCCCTGCCGGAACTCGACGGAGACCTGGTCCAGTGCGATCACCTGGGTCTCGCCCGTGCCGTAGACCTTCGAGAGGCCCTCGGCGCGGGCGGCGGCGACGCCGGTGAGGACGGCGCCTGGCTGGGTACTGGTGGTCACGGGAAACGGCTCCTGTCGGGCAGGCTGCAAGGACATCTCCATCCTGTCCGCACGGACGGCCGACGGGATCAGTCCCTGCTCCCGTCTTGGGGGAGCCCTGCGACGTACACGACCCACCCCGTGTACTACCTGGGGATGACCCTGTCGGAACGCGTCCCGTAGGGCCCGGCGAGGTCGGTCGAGGTCGGTTTTGCGACATTCCTCAGTCCGAAGCGGTGCGCGGCGCAGGCCGACGGGCAGGAGCGCACGCGTGACGGCTCATCAGTTGCCCGCAAAACAAGACAACCTCGTTTGTTCGCACCGTCGTTCGGACGACGGACCCGGATAGGCTCGACCCGCACCCCGAACGGGCCGGACCAGCGCACCACGGCCCCGGAGCCGGTGCCCGGATGGTGGAATGCAGACACGACGAGCTTAAACCTCGTTGGCCTACGTGGCCGTGCCGGTTCGAATCCGGCTCCGGGCACTCCAGGGCTCCCCCGACGTGCGTCGGAGGAGGCGACCGGCGAGTCGCCGGCTCACCCGGAAAGCCGGTGCACGGCGGACCGCGCGGACGGCCCCCGCGATGTCGTCAACGAGTGCGCATGGCAACGGTCACCCGGCCGGGTGAAGCCGTCGGTCACGTCGCCGCGGCCTCCAGCACCGCACCTCCGACGTACCGGCGGCGGAGTCTGCAGGCCGCGGACCACGCTCGGATGGGTGGAGGCCGAAGGCATCACCGCCGATTTCGTCGTCCGTGGCTACATCCGTATGCCGCCGGAACCCGATCATCGACCACCTGGCAGCCCTGACTACTCGGCAGCTCGACCGCCAAGCCCCCTG
This sequence comes from Streptomyces sparsus, assembly GCF_054776295.1. NCBI lineage: Bacteria > Bacillati > Actinomycetota > Actinomycetes > Kitasatosporales > Streptomycetaceae > Streptomyces > Streptomyces sparsus. The sequence continues at coordinate 12,240 of NZ_BAAHCA010000037.1, read as the reverse complement.
ACACATAACTCCAGCCGTAGTTCGTGATCTTCGTACTCGCTGCGGTTGGTGGTGTGGAGATGGACGCGCCTCATGCGCATGTGAGTGGCGGAAGGCTGTGGCTTGCGATCGCGCGACGAAACCGGGTGTCCCAGTCTTGCCACATGCCCCGCGTCAGTACTCCCGCGATCTGGAGGCCCGAGGGTTCGGCCGAAGCCCACAGGTGCAGGTCGCGGTCCTCGTCCAGTGAAAACCACCGGGCGACGTCGGAGGAGAAGGGCTGCCAGCCGGGCAGGCTCTGATAGATCCGTTGCAGCGTGTCCCAGTCCGCGGGGGTGAACCGCTGCCAGTCCAGACCATAGATCCGCTCCACCGCCATCCAGTGCTTCGCTACGTCCCCCGCCAGTCCCCCAGGCCTCACATCGGGGGACAGTTCCTCGCCGTTGTCGTAGTACCAGTCGTGTTCCTGCACGGCGTCAGCCTGCCAGGCCAAAGATGACTCGCTGGACCGGTTCGCGGGCCGGTTCGCGCGGGTTGCACCCCGGCGCCGGGTGAGGGACTTGGCGCTGGGGCAGGGCCGTCACATATCCGAGGGCCACGACGCCGGAGGGCGGGTCACTCCTCGGTCGGTGCTCCGCGGCGCCCGGATGTGCGATCGGCGGAAGGGCCGGGCGCCCACTGCCCGATCAGCGCCTGGTCGACGAGCTGGGTCAGTTCGGTCAGTCGAAGGTGCTCGGAGGGGAGGAAGCTCTGGGCGTCGACAGTGGCGCGCAGCCGGTCGAGCGCGGCGACGACGGCCGGCTGCCGTCCGGGGGCGCTGATCCAGGCGAGTTCGCGCAGCAGCATGGCGAGACGGGTCAGGACGGCGGGCTCGGCGGCGCCGTAACGCATGGGCTGGTCCACCGCCAGATCGACCAGCTCCTTCAGGTTTGGGCGGCGCAGCACCACTCTGACCTGTTCGTCGTCGTCGCGCAGGAGGTGGGGGCCGAGGTCGCGCCGCGCCAGCTCGCACAGCAGCGCGGAGGAGTGGGACAGCGCGTGGACCGCGGTCGTCGGGTCGTTGATGCCCGGGGAGAGCGCCTTGCCGACGATGTCGGTGAGCTGCCGCAGCCCGAAGGCGACGTCCTGCACGTCGGTCCGTTCGGCACCGGCGGTCACCGCTCCGGCGGCGGCCTCGACCAGACGTTCCCGCGTCTCCTGGTCGAACGGCTCGCCGGTGCGTGGCCAGGCGGCTCCCATGGGCGTACCGGTGATCAGCGAACTGCCCGGCGAGCGATCGATGAGCAGCACCGCATCGGCTGCCACGGCTGCCTTCAGCAGGGCCTTCTCGTCCACGGAGGAAAGGAAACCGGAATCACCGACGGTCAGGGTCAGCGCGTTCGCGGGCGGTTCCGGAAGTGCGTCCACCGCGTTGCCGACCGCGGAGTCCCGCCGGGGAGGGTCCGCCTTCTCCTCAAGGACCCGTCCGATGGTGCGGGTCGCGGAGGAGTGGACGCTGCTCATCATCGTCTCGACGCGGATCTCCCGGGCCAGGTGCGACAGGAAGACCACGAGGGCGAGCACGCTGGCGAGGGTGAGCAGGAAGGCCAGCGTGACCGACACCTGGGGAACGAAGCCGGTCTGCCCGTCCTCCCTGGTGCGAACGGTTCGCAGCACGGCCAAGGCGTACGTGAACGTGGCGAGGAAGAGCGCCAGAGTCGTCTGGACGTACCGGTCCGCGGTGAAGGTCCGCAGCAGGCGCGGGGAGAACTGGCTGCTCGCCAGTTGCAGCGTCAGCACCGTCAGGGAGAACGTCAGCGCCGTGACCGTGACCAGCGAGCCGGAGATCGCCGCCAGCACCGAGCGGGCCGCGTCCGCGTTGCCGCTGAACAGGTAGTCCTTCAACCAGGGCGGCACGTCGTTCTGGATCCGCTTGTCCACGCGCGGCGTCCCCACGCCCGCGACGACGGCGAGCACGACCCCCATGGTCGGTAGCGGCCACAGCTGCGACCGCAGGGAGTCACGCATCGGCGCAGGGAACGCGGGACGGCAGCCCGGCGAGGGCCGAGCGGGTCACCGAGTCGGGGCGAGCGGGCAAGCGTTCGGTCATCAGCACGGTGCCACGTTACAGACGTTGACAAGTCGGGCAACCCTGAAACGCCACGGCGGGCCGGACCGCCGTCAACTCCGTCGGCTGCCGCAGGGCCCCGTCCGGGTGAGTCGCGGGGGACGCCGAGCACCTGGGGCGCATGACCGGACAGGCATTGCCCCTTCGTCAGCTCCCATCCCCTTCACGACCGGCTTAGCCTGGGACGCACAGCCTTCGGTGGGAGTGCCCATGGCCCAATCCATCGGCGACCGGATCGCCGCGCTTCGGGAGTTCCGCGACCTCACGCAAGAGCAGTTGGCCTCCCGGGCGGGCGTCTGCGTCGACACCATCCGCAAACTGGAGCAGGGCCGACGGCAGTCTGCCCGCATCAGCACCCTCCGCTCCCTGGCGCGCGCGCTCGACACCGAGTTGGAGCAACTTCTCGGCCAGCCGACGGTGACGCAGACCGTCAGCGACGAGGGCGGACTCATAGCCCTACGGGACGCCATCCAGGACGTCGGCGCCCTGCCGGGCGTGGTCGCCGACGCCGACCCGGAGGACCCACCTTCCGCGACGGCGTGGATGGAGGCCGTCGGACACGCCACCTGCCTGTACTGGGCCGGCGGCTACAGCGAACTGGCCCGGACCCTGCCTCTTGTCCTTCGTGACGGCGAAGCGGTGGCGCGCGACGCCTCGGCGGGGACGGCCGACCGGGTGTGGCAACGCCTGGCGTTGGCGTACCAGCTTGCGGCTTCGCTGGCCACGCAGGCCGGTCACACCTCGTGGGCCTTCCAGGCGGTCCAGAAGCAGCTGGTGGCGGCAGGCCGTGCGTCGGACCCGCTGATGGAGGGCATGGGGGTGTCGACGCTCTCGTGGGTCCTGCTGCGGCAGGGGCGATGGGAACAGGCGCAGCAGGTGGCCGAGCGAAAGGCCGACGCTCTGGAACCGGGCTTCCGCAAGGCGACGAAGACTCAGCTGGCGGTGTACGGCAACCTCCTGCTGGCCGCAGCGACACCGGCCGCCCGACGCAACCAGCGGGACGAAGCCGAGGAGCTGCTGAATCTGGCAGAAACCGCAGCGACCCGCAGCGGTCCGGTCAGAGCCTACGGAACGGCCTTCTCCACGACCGACGTGGCGACCCAGCAGGTGAACGTCGCTCTGGCGGGCGACAGTCCCCGCCCCGACCGCGCACTGGCACTCTCCCGGGCAGTCGATCCGGCGTCCATCTCCCGCCCGGTGCACAGCGCTTCGCACCGTCTCGACGTGTCGCAGGCGAAGTACCGGACGGGGGACAGCGAGGGGGCTCTGACGACGCTGCTCGAAGTCGAGGCCGAGCAGCCGGAGTGGTTCAGGTTCCAGACGATGGCCCGGTCGACCGTTCAGGAGATGTTGGAGGACGAGCGGCGCAGGAACACCGAACTGCGGGCCCTGGCTCACCGACTCGGCCTCGACCCGGCCTTGTGAGTCCCCGGGTAGGACGGCGCGTCCTACCCGGGGAGGCCCTCGCCTCCCGACTGACGGCATTCGTCACTGTAGGTATCCGTTCCGGCTCCCTAGCGTCAACGGTGTTCGCGCTGCGCCTTCCGGTCGACGGGCGGTGCAGCGACCCCCCGCAGCGACCAGGAGCCGACCGTGACCCACCCGCGTGCCGTCTGTGACCAGCTCACCGCATCGAGCCCCCCGCTGCTTGGGGCCCGGCCGACAGCCGAGCCCCAAGCGTGGACCCCGCCCCGAGGTGTGGCGGTGGAGCTGGTGCCCGCCGGGGTGTGGTGGGACGCCGTCCGGGTGCCTCGGTGGATCGCCGAGCATGCTCTGCGCACGCTGGGTGAATCCGGTGGCGCCGTCATCGAGGATGGTTACGGCGCCTGGCTGTACTGGTTGATCCCCGTCGGCATGGGCAAGACCGACGGCCTCGCCCACGCTCAGCTCCTCGGCCACGCGACGTGGGTGGCCGTCCCTCCGGCGCACCGCACGACGGGGCCGGACGTGACATGGCGGTTCCTGCCCGATGTGCTGCTCACCGACCCGGCGCGGCTGCGGGCCGCTCTCCGGCAGGCGGAACGCCGAGCCGTGGGCCCCCGCGGCGGCTCGCGGTGAGCCGGGCGGTGCTGCGGTACGCGTGGTGGACGGTCGCGCCGGACCGGGAGCCGGACGCGGAGGCGATCACGTACGCGCGGGAGTGCGCGGTGTGCGGCGCACGGTCGGAGCCGCGGGCCGACGCGGGCGACGGGCAGCGGTGGACGCTCCAGCACCTCGGCCGGAACCCCTCCCACCGCACCTACCGGGAGCACATCACCCGTCCGTACCGGGTGTGGACGACGGACCCCGCCCGATGACCGGCCACCGACGACGTGACCCGCACCGCGAGCCGATCGACGGCGACTCCGTCGTGATGGTGCGCCCCTACGTCCTGCTCCCCGCCACGAAGCCCGTACCGCTGCCCCTGCACGAGGTGAGCCCCACATGGCGGCCGGACGGTCAGGACCGAGAGCCGCGATGACCACCGGGTGGGGAACACGCCGGGCACTGATGGAGGCGGAGGACATGCACTACCGACGGTGGCTGCTCCACGCCCACCTGTGCACGCGGTGTCGGCAGGACGACGGGAAGGGCTGCGCACGCGGCCGTGTGCTGCACGGCAGGTGGCGCTCGGCCCAGGCCCGGCTCCGGAGTGACACACGCGGCTCGTAGACTGCCCGCTTGCCCAGCGTCGCCGCAATGAGGGGAATGATCACGATGCGTCCAGAACGCTTCGAGCAGTTCGCGCTACGGCTGGCGGAGGCCAGCCCGGAGTCGGGCAGCGCCATGACCCTCAAGCAGGCCGGCGACAGCAAGCACCCATACGGCTTGGCTGTGAAGCTCAGCGGCACGGAACACCGGTTTCAGTTCGTCGTGCAGTCCGCCGACGGCGACAAGTACAGCGAGCCGGAACGGCCTGTCGAAGGCTCCCCCATCGACACCGCGCCGACTGGCGGGTCGGCTGCCGAGCAGTGGTTCGCTCAGCTGATTGCGGCCTCCGCCAGCCCGGAGATCGCCGACCTCGCCATCTGGTCCACCCGGCCTGACAGCGACCGCGCCGGGGTCACCGTCACGTGTCACTCCGGTGCCAAGGTCTTCGCGCGCGTCCTGTAGCTGCTGCTGCGGGGCTCTGTGTGAGGGATGCACCATCAGCACGGTCCATGCACGACCACCCACGCCAGGAGGTCACCATGTCCCCGCAGAGTGGATGTCTGAGGTGCGGCGCCCGCGTTGGCGTCCCGCCCGGCTCCCCGTGTCCGCCGCACCAGCCTGCCGGCGACCGCGAGATGTGCCCGGGTAGCGGCCAGCCCACCGGCTGACCGTGCGGGCCGGTCCCGGCCGCCCGTTGACGAACACGGGCTGCCAGGACCGGCTGCCCGTACTGCCCCGGTGAGGCCGGCCATGTCGTTGCTCTCGCTCACGCCCCAGGAGCGGGGAGCCGTCACGCCGGCTGTGCAGCCGACTGCGAGCGGGCAGTGCCCCCGGGCCTGCCCCCTTCGTCCTTCTTCTTCGAGAAGGCGATCAGGAACGAGAGAACGCCGGTCACGACCAGGCTTCCGATCATGACCATGCTCACGCCGATCACGAACAGCCCACTGGCGTCGTCCGACCAGTCGTAGTAGGCGGCACCGGTCAGCCCGATGGTGGGTCCGAGCACCGCAGTCGCGACGCCTTGCCGAGTCGCGGCCCAGTACACCAGGGCCAGCAGGGTCGCCCCGAGCCCGATCACCTGCCATGCCTCGTAGGGGCCGGTCGTCGAACCGTCGGGGTGCACGTCACGGTGCTGGTCCCAGCCCAGCCAGGCCGCCCACGCGGCCGTCGTCAGCCCGGCCAGCACCAGGGTCGCCAGCGGCTGGTGCAGAGGTACCCGCAGTGTGTTGCGCATGGCCCCAGTGTTCGGGTTCGCCCGAACCCGTCCCAGAGCTGGGCTACTCAGCTCCGTTCGAGTAGGTCTGAGTAGCGTTTGCCGACCCGCAGCCCGGAGACCCGACGTCCGGAACGGTCGTGACCGGTAAGGGTGAATCTGGCTGGGTGATGCCGGGAGCGGCCCCTGGGCGGCGGGAGCGGACGCGGTGAGGCGTTCTGGACCGCTGTTACGTTGTGGGCGCCACGCCCAGGGCGGGCACGGCGCCCGTCCGGCTGTGCGGACGCGTGCACGGCTGTGGTCCCTGTCCTCGAACCGCTGAAGGTGCCGACATGCAGACGCTGCTGACCTACGCCGGGCCCGCCGACGAGCGGTCGCTGACCGACCGCTCCGGCGGGCTGCCGCTCGTTCCGCCGGATGTCGGCTGGCCCGAGTGCGCGACGTGCGGCGGGCCCATGCAGTTCGTCGCCCAACTGCTGCTGGACGACGAGCTGCTGCTCGCAATCTGGATGTGCCCGTCCAATCCGGGGTTGTGCAATGAGTGGGACCCGTGGGCGGGCGGCAACCGGGCTCTGCTGTTCGGCCGTGACGGGCTGCGGCCAGCCGAGGCGCCGGAGGGCGGGCCGACGCTGCTGGCCGAGGTGAGCGGCATGGACCGCACGCCGGTGGACGCACCCGACTACTTCGAGGCCTGCACCGCTTGGGCGGACGCCGAGCCGGGCCGGCGGGTGCGGGACGCACTCGGCAAGGTCGGCGGTGAACCGGCCTGGCTCCAGGGTGAGGAGACGCCCGACTGCCCCGGCTGCTCGGCGCCGATGGAGTTCGCCGCGCAGTTGGAGGAGGGGCACGACCACAAGACGGCGGTGAACTTCGGCGGTGGCGGCTGCGCCTACGCCTTCGTGTGCCGGGAGTGCCGCAGGGCCGCGTTCCTCTGGCAGAGCTGAGCGCGCCTCAGGCCGTCACCAGCCGCTCCCCCGCCGCCGGCCCCCGTCCGCGTTCCCGTCCCCGCGCGTGCCCCCGTCCGCGTGCCCGTCGCCGGTCCAGTGGCGGGTGCGGAGGGGGAGGCCGGAGGCGCCGGAGGGCGGGGTGCGGACGGCGAGGACCTGGTTGACGCCGATCCGGTTGCGCTCGAACTGCAGTGCCGAGGCGGCCATGTAGAGGCGCCAGACGCGGGCCCTGCCCGGGCTGGTGAGCCGGACCGCGCACTGGTCGCCGGGCCGGGCCGGACGTCCCAGTGCGGTTTCCAGGTTGGCCACCCAGGCACGCAGCGTACGGGCGTAGTGCTCCCGGATGGACTCCACGTCGCGGACCTCGAACCCGGCCTCCTCCAGCAGCGTCACGGTGTGTCCGACCGGCTGGAGGGCACCGTCGGGGAAGACGTAGCGGTCGATGAAGCCGTTCAGCCGGTAGGAGCGCTCGTCGGAGTGCGGGCGGCGGGCGATCTGGTGGTTGAGCAGCCGGCCGCCCGGTCGCAGCAGGTCGTGCAGGGCGCGGGCGTAGCGGCGGTACTGCTCGGCGCCGACGTGTTCGGCCATGCCGATGGAGGCGATGGCGTCGTAGGGGCCGTCGGTCACGTCCCGGTAGTCCTGGATGCGGACATCCACCCGGTCGGCGAGGCCGGCCTCGGCGACCCGTTTGCGGGCGAGAGCCGCCTGCTCCTCGGAGAGCGTCACACCGGTCGCCCGGACGCCGTACTCGCGGGCGGCGTGGAGCAGCAGCGAGCCCCAGCCGCAGCCGACGTCCAGCAGGTGGTCGCCGGGGGTGAGTGCCAGCTTGCGGCAGACCAGGTCGAGCTTGGCGGTCTGCGCTTCCTCAAGAGTGCCGTCCGGCTCCCAGTAGGCGCAGGAGTAGACCATGCTGGGCCCGAGCACCTGCCGGTAGAAGTCGTTGCCGACGTCGTAGTGGTGCTGGATCGAGCGGCGGTCGCGGAGCCGGCAGTGGCGGGGGCCGAAGAGGCCGCGCAGCTCCTCGCGCGGGGGTGGGGGCGGGGGCAGCGGGCCGGCCATGGAGAGCAGTCGGCGTCCCGCCTCGGCGAGCCGGCCGCGACGCGCGGCCCGTTGTTCCTCAGGGACCAGCCAGAGCAGGCCGGTGGCCCGGTCGAGAGCTTCGTACAGGTCGCCCTCTACGTCCAGTTCACCGGCCACCCAGGCGCGGGCGGCGCCCAACTCCCCCGGACGCCAGAGCAGTCGCCGCAGGGCACGCCGGTGGCGGACGACGAGCACCGGGGCGTCGGGCGGTCCGCTCTCACTGCCGTCCCAGGCTCGGACGCGCAGGGGCAGGGCGGTTCCCAGGGCTGTTTCGGCCAGTGCTTGGAGCCGGTCGGCTGCGGTCACGGTGCGCCCCTCCGGGTCGGTCGGATTCCGCTTGCCAGCGTAGGCACCGCTGCCGCCCGGGTCCGGTATCACCGACACGGCACGTTCGGGTTGTCCGGGCGCCCGTCGCGGACACCGCGCCCCACCGCACGCCGGGGCGCCGTCCCGCAGGCCCCCGGAGCGGCCCGAAGGCGAACCGGAAGGCGGACCAGAGGGGGCGCGGGCATGCCGAAGGGGCGTGAGCCCCACGGATGGCTCACGCCCCTTTCGGCGTGTGTCCTGCTCGGTCGGCCGCGCCCTAGGAGGCCTTGGCCTTGGGCTTCTCCTCGGCCTTGGCGACCGGGGACGGGGCCGGCTTGGCGGCCTCGTAGAACTCCTCGCGCGGGTTCTCCATCGCACCGAGGGAGACCACCTCGCGCTTCAGGAACATGCCCAGCGTCCAGTCGGCGAAGACCCGGATCTTGCGGTTCCAGGTGGGGACGGCCATGCCGTGGTACGCGCGGTGCATGTACCAGGCGAGCCGGCCCTTGAGCTTGATCTTGGTCTTGCCCAGGACGATCATCGCGACGCCCTTGTGCAGGCCCAGACCGGCCACCGCACCCTTGTTGGCGTGCTTGTAGTCGCCCTGCGGGAAGCCGCGCATCCCGGAGATGACGTTGTCGCCGAGGGCCTTGGCCTGACGCAGTGCGTGCTGGGCGTTCGGCGGGCACCAGGCGTTCTCGACGCCCGCGTTGCGGCTGGCGAGGTCGGGCACCTGGGCGTTGTCGCCGGCGGCCCAGACGTAGTCGGTGCCCTTGACCTGGAGGCTGGGCTCCACGTCGACGTGACCACGGGGGCCGAGCGGCAGGCCGAAGCGGGCCAGCGCCGGGTTCGGCTTCACGCCGGCCGTCCACACGATGGTGCTGGAGTCGACCTCGAGGCCGTTCTTCAGCACGACGTGGCCGTCGACGCAGGAGTCCATGGAGGTCTCGAGGTACACCTCGATGCCGCGCTTCTGGAGGTGCTCCAGGCCCCACTTGCCGAGCTGCGGGCCGACCTCGGGAAGGATCTTGTCCGCGGCGTCCACCAGGACGAAGCGCATGTCCTCGCGCGAGATCGACTGGTAGTACTTGCAGGCGTCCCTGGCCAGGTCCTCGATCTCACCGATGGTCTCCGCGCCGGCGAAGCCGCCGCCCACGAAGACGAAGGTCAGCGCCTTGCGGCGGACCTCCTCGTCGGTGGTGGAGTCGGCCTTGTCGAGCTGCTCCAGCACGTGGTTGCGCAGTCCGATGGCCTCCTCGACGCCCTTCATGCCGATGCCCTGCTCGGCCAGGCCGGGGATCGGGAAGGTGCGGGAGACCGCACCGAGCGCGATCACCAGGTAGTCGAAAGGCAGCTCGTACGACTCGCCGACGAGCGGCGTGATCGTGGCGACCTTGCGGTCCTGGTCGATGGTCGAGACGCGGCCGGTGAGGACCTCCGCCTTGGGCAGCACGCGACGCAGCGGGACGACGACGTGGCGGGGCGAGATGGAACCGGCGGCGGCTTCGGGCAGGAAGGGCTGGTACGTCATGTACGAGCGCGGGTCGACGACGGTCACCGTCGCCTCGCCGTAGCGCATCTTCTTCAAGATGCGGCGCGCTGCGTACAGGCCGACGTACCCACCACCCACTACGAGGATTCGAGGACGCTCCGTGGTGCTCATGGAATCGAGTATCCAGCACCCGGTGGGGGGTCGCTCGTGAGCCCCTTCACAAGCACCTGGCCCACCTCTGTTACACTCCCCCGCCCCGTGAGCGGAACCACATGCGATCCGGGAACCGGAACCCGTTTCCAACCGTTCGGTAACCCGTCATGAGCTGCACAGTTGGCGTTCCGGACACACCCCGGGCCGCCGTGCGGCGGCATCGGGCGACGCATGCCGCACACCTCCTGGCGACCCACCCTGGCCTGCGGAGGCAGGGCATCCGGCGAAATTGAGCCCACCAGGGCACTTTCTCTTGTGAAGAACTTCACGAACTTTCCCGGCGACCCGTTTCGCGAGCCGCCGCAGGAGCCCCGGAAGCCGCCCGGAGAGGGCGATTCCGGCAGGTCCGCCCCGGCCCGCCCCCCTCACTGACGGGGTCACGACGCCTCACGCGCATCCGACGGTGGGCCCCCAGGAGGGCAAGAGGCGCGACATTCAAGGTGCCGTGTGTACACGTGGGAGCGTGACACTGACCATGACTGAGAACTCCGTGACGGTACGGGAAGCACGCGCACACCTCGCCGACCACATCAACCGGGCCGAGCAAGGCGTTCCGACCGTCATCACGCGCAACGGCGCAGCTACCGGATCTCGTCTACCGGATCTCGCCTACCAGATCAACGACGGGGAACTTGTCGTCCTCGTCGTCAAGCTGGGCGACCGGCGGGACGTCCACCGCGACCTGTGACGCCCCGCCCGGTTCCGGCGCCGCTCCTCAGCGCGCCCCGCTCGCCGTGGAGTGGGCGATGCCGTCCAGGATGTCGTGCTCGCTGACGACGACCTCGCGGGCGCCGGTGCGTTCCATGATCGCGAGCAGGATGAGCGCGCCCGCACCGATGACGTCCACCCTTCCCGGGTGCATCACCGGCATGGCGGCGCGCTCGTCGTGCGTGGCGCGCAGCAGGTGGTCGCTGATCTCGCGCACCCGGTCCAGCGGGATGCGGGAGTGGTGGATCGCGGCCGGGTCGTAGGCGTCCAGGCCGAGGGCCACGGCGGCCACGGTGGTGACCGAACCGGCAAGTCCGACAAGGGTGTTGGCCTCACCGAGCGGCACGGTGGCGGCGGCCAGGTCGAGCGCGGCCTCGATGTCAGCCCGTATCGCGGCGATCTGCTCCGGGCTCGGCGGATCGCTGACCGCGCCGTCCGACACCAGGTGACGCTCGGTCAGCCGGACGCAGCCGATGTCCACGCTGCGCGCGGCCCGCACCCCGCTGTCACCGGTGACGAACTCGGTGGAGCCGCCGCCGATGTCCACCACCAGCCAGGGCCCGGTGAGGGACGTGCCGGCCAGTTCCCGGGTGGCGCCGGTGAAGGAGAACTCCGCTTCCTGGTCGCCGGTGACGACCTCGGGTTCGACGCCGAGGATCTCCTTGACGCCGCGCACGAAGTCGTCCCGGTTCTCCGCGTCCCGGGAGGCGGACGTCGCGACGAAGCGCACCCGGGTGGCGCCCAGCGTGCGGATCACCTCCGCGTAGGTCCGGCAGGCCGCGAAGGTGCGCTCCAGGGCTTCCGGTGCCAGCCGCCCGGTGCGGTCCACGCCCTGACCGAGGCGGACGATCTCCATCCGGCGGTCGAGCTCCCGGAACCGGCCGGTGGCCGGGTCGATGTCGGCGACGAGCAGCCGGATCGAGTTGGTGCCGCAGTCCACGGCGGCGACCCTGGTCATGCCCTCGTCGGCCGCGGTCCCGGTGTCCGTGGTGTTCATCGGTCCTCCTCCTGGTCCTCGGCCGGCCGCTCCGTGCTCTGCGGCCCGCAGCCCGTCACGCAGGGGCCCTTGCGCCACCACTCGGGCAGCATCAGCAGCGCCTCGTCGCCGAGCGGGTTCACGCCCGGCCCCGCGGCGAGGGAGTGGGCGACGAGCACGTGCAGGCACTTGACGCGGTCGGGCATGCCGCCGGCGCTGGGAAAGCCCTCCAGCACCTCGATGGCGTCGCGGCGGGCGAGGTAGTCCTCGTGCGCGGCGCGGTAGGAGGCGGCCAGCTCCGGGTCCTCGGCGAGCCGCGCGGTCATCTCCCTCATCACCCCGTCGGCCTCCAGGGTGCCGATCGCGGAGGCTGCCCGCGGGCAGCTCAGGTAGTACGTGGTGGGGAAGGGCGTGCCGTCCTCCAGCCGCGGGGACGTCTCCACGACGTCGGGCTGGCCGCACGGGCAGCGGTGCGCGATGGCGCGCAGCCCGCGGGGCGGGCGGCCGAGCTGCTCGCCGCCCGGCACGGACTCCCGCCGGACGTGCACCTGCACATCGTCAAGGACATCCCGGTGGCCGGCGGCATGG
>NZ_BAAHCA010000036.1:465-17072 GCF_054776295.1 Streptomyces sparsus | reverse complement strand
GGGCCCGGCCACGGTGAGCGGCCTCGGTGTCAGTGGCCGGTCGTATGCTGCGCCACATGACCGAGACCGCCGGGCCACCCGCCTGGACCGTGTGCGAGACCCCGATCGGGCCGCTGCTGCTCACCGCGACGGACCACGGGCTGGTGCGGCTCGCCTTCCACACCGGTGAGCGGGAGGCGCCACCGGTGCTGGCCCGGCTCGCCGCGCGCCTGGACGCCGAGCCCGTGGCGGATCCCGCGCACCCGGTACTGGTCACCACCCGCGAGCAGCTCGACGCCTACTTCCGCGGTGAGCTGCCCGCCTTCTCCATACCCCTGGACTGGTCGCTCTGCTCCGGGTTCCACGTCGAGGTGCTGCGCACGCTGGCCGGGTCGGTGCCGTTCGGGAGCGTGATCGGTTACCAGGGACTCGCCGGCCGGGTCGGGGAGACGGGCGCCGCCCGCGCCGTGGGGGCGGCGATGGGCGCCAACCCGCTGCCCGTCGTGGTGCCCTGCCACCGCGTGGTCGCCGCTGACGGCGGTATCGGCGGGTTCAACGGCGGGCTGGAGACGAAGCGCGCGCTGCTCGCGCTGGAGGGCGTGCTGCCCGCCCCCCTCTTCTGACGCCCCGCGGCCCGCTCCCCGTCCCCACGCCGCACGGACGTCCCGCCCGCCGGCCCCCGGACCAGCGCGGGGGTCGAACTTCCGTCCGGTATTCCGTACCGGTCCGCACAACGCGCTGGCAGACTACGGACGTGACTCACCCTTCCGGTTCCTCCGCCTCCGACGGCATACCGGGCAAGTCGTCCGCCGCCGGTACGACGCTCCCGACGGACTCGCCCCCGGATCTGCCCGCCGTCCGCCGCCGCACCACGGTGGTCCTGGTGGTCAGCCAGATCCTCGGGGGCCTGGGGGTCGCCACGGCCATCGCGCTGGCCGCGGTGCTGGCCGAGGACATCAGCGGTTCGGCGGCCCTGTCCGGGCTCGCCATGACCTCGTCGGTGATCGGGACCGCGCTGCTCTCGCTGCCGCTCGCCGCCCTGATGTCCGCCCGCGGCCGCCGTCCCGGACTCACGCTGGCGTACCTGGTGGGGGCGCTGGGGGGTGCGGTGGTGGTGACCGCCGCCGTGCTGGAGAGCTTCCCGCTGCTGCTGGTGGGCATGCTGGCGTTCGGAGCCGGCTCCTCCGCCAACCTCCAGGCCCGGTTCGCCGCCGCCGACCTGGCCGAGCCGGCACAGCGCGGCCGGGCCATCTCACTCGTCGTGTGGGCCACGACCGTGGGCGCGGTCGTCGGGCCGAACATCGCCGCACCGGCCGGCCGCAGCGCGGCCAGCTCGGCCTCCGAGGGGTGGTCCCCCACGGTGCGCCGGGGAGCGCGGGCGCAGTGGCACGGCGCGTAGCAGTACCCAGCTGGTGTGCGGGCGGTCTGTCGCTTATGCGGCGGGTCGCCCGTACCCTTGCAGTATCAGGTCCCGGGCAGCAGCCCGGGCAGCTCGGCATCAAATAGCGGTTGCCGATTATCTGGAGGCACATCTCATGCTGATCGCTCAGCGCCCCTCACTGACCGAAGAGGTCGTCGACGAGTTCCGTTCCCGGTTCGTGATCGAGCCGCTGGAGCCGGGCTTCGGCTACACCCTCGGTAACTCCCTGCGTCGCACGCTCCTGTCCTCGATCCCCGGTGCGGCTGTCACCAGCATCCGGGTCGACGGAGTCCTGCACGAGTTCACCACCGTGCCGGGCGTCAAGGACGACGTCACCGACCTGATCCTCAACATCAAGCAGCTCGTCGTCTCCTCGGAGCACGACGAGCCCGTCGTGATGTACCTGCGCAAGCAGGGCCCCGGCCTGGTCACCGCCGCGGACATCGCGCCGCCGGCCGGCGTCGAGGTGCACAACCCCGACCTGGTCCTGGCCACGCTCAACGCCAAGGGCAAGCTGGAGATGGAGCTGACCGTCGAGCGCGGTCGCGGCTACGTCTCCGCGGTGCAGAACAAGCAGGTCGGCCAGGAGATCGGCCGCATCCCGGTCGACTCGATCTACAGCCCCGTGCTGAAGGTCACCTACAAGGTCGAGGCGACCCGAGTCGAGCAGCGCACCGACTTCGACAAGCTCATCGTCGACGTCGAGACCAAGGAGTCGATGCGTCCCCGCGACGCCATGGCCTCCGCCGGTAAGACGCTGGTCGAGCTGTTCGGCCTGGCCCGCGAGCTGAACGTGGACGCCGAGGGCATCGACATGGGCCCCTCGCCCACCGACGCCGCGCTCGCTGCCGACCTGGCCCTGCCGATCGAGGAGCTGGAGCTCACCGTCCGCTCCTACAACTGCCTCAAGCGTGAGGGCATCCACTCCGTGGGTGAGCTCGTGGCGCGCTCCGAGGCGGACCTGCTCGACATCCGCAACTTCGGTGCGAAGTCGATCGACGAGGTCAAGGCGAAGCTGGCCGGCATGGGCCTGGCCCTGAAGGACAGCCCGCCCGGATTCGACCCGACGGCCGCCGCCGACGCCTTCGGCGCGGACGACGACGCCGACCAGGGCTTCGTCGAGACCGAGCAGTACTGACCCACCCGGCCCGCCAGGGCCACCGGTCCACTCGGACCACCCTGATCCACTCCGGGACGGGCGCCATCGGCTCCCGTCCCGGGGCCTCGTGCCGTCCCGCGGGCTCTGACGCCCGGCCGGGACGGACCTCCCGGCCGGGCGTCCGCCCGGTCGGCCTGACACCGGTACCTGACACGGCCGGTGCAGAGAACAAGGAGAAAGACATGCCGAAGCCCACAAAGGGTGCCCGTCTGGGCGGCAGCGCCTCGCACCAGAAGGCCATGCTTGGCAACCTCGCCACCAGCCTTTTCGAGCACGGCCGCATCACCACCACCGAGGCCAAGGCCCGCCGCCTGCGCCCGGTCGCGGAGCGTCTGATCACCAAGGCGAAGAAGGGCGACCTTCACAACCGCCGCCAGGTCATGCAGACGATCCTGAACAAGAGCGTCGTGCACACGCTCTTCACGGAGATCGGCCCGCGGTACGAGAACCGTCCCGGTGGCTACACCCGCATCACCAAGATCGGCAACCGCCGTGGCGACAACGCGCCGATGGCGGTCATCGAGCTGGTCGAGGCCCTGACCGTGCAGCAGACCGCGGTCGGTGAGGCCGAGGGCGCCACCAAGCGTTCCGCCAAGGACAAGGCCGGCGAGAAGGCCGCCGCGGACCTGAAGAAGGACGCGGCCAAGGACGACGAGCCGAAGGACGCGGCCCAGGCCGACGCCGAGGCTGCGGACTCCGAGAAGGCCGACGAGTCCGACAAGGCCGACGAGTCCGACAAGGCCGACGAGGCCGGCACGGCCGAGGAGAAGAAGGACGCCTGAGCGTCCCCGCTTTTCTCGCAGTGCACGGACGGGCCCGTCCCCTCAGGGGGCGGGCCCGTCCGCCGTTCCCCCGGCGGGGGCGACCGCCAAGGCCCCGCCGGGGCCTCCAGCCCGGACCATTCCGAGAGGACCACCTTCGTGAGCGACGTCCCGGAGCCCGGCCACGTCCGGGTGCGGCTCGACCTGTCCTACGACGGCAGGGACTTCTCCGGCTGGGCCGTGCAGCACGGCCGCCGTACCGTGCAGGGTGAGTTGGCCGAGGCGCTGCGGGTGGTGCTGCGCCGCACCGAGCCCGTGGAGCTGACCGTCGCCGGCCGCACCGACGCGGGCGTGCACGCCCGCGGGCAGGTCGCCCACTGCGACCTGCCCGCCGAACTGTGGGCCGAGCACCGGGAGCGCCTGCTGCGCCGTCTCGCCGGGCGGCTGCCCTGGGACGTGCGGGTGCACCGCGTCAGCGAGGCCCCGGCTGGTTTCAACGCCCGCTTCTCGGCGATCTGGCGCCGCTACGCCTACCGGGTCGGCGACCACCCCGGCGGCGTCGACCCACTCCAGCGCGGCCATGTGCTGTGGCACAACTGGCCGCTGGACGAGCACGCGATGAACGCCGCCGCCGAGCGGCTGCTCGGGGAGCACGACTTCGCGGCGTACTGCAAGAAGCGCGAGGGTGCGACGACCATCCGCACACTCCAGGAGCTGCGGTGGGTCCGCCGCCCGGACGGCGTGCTGGAGGCCACCGTCAAGGCGGACGCCTTCTGCCACAACATGGTCCGCTCACTGGTGGGCGCCATGCTCTTCGTCGGTGACGGCCACCGTCCGCCGAGCTGGCCGGGTGAGGTCCTCGCCGCCGGGGTCCGCGACTCCGCGGTCCATGTGGTGCGCCCGCACGGCCTCACGCTGGAGGAGGTCGGCTACCCGGCCGACGACCGGTTGGCGGCACGCAATCGCGAAGCGCGAAACCGGCGCGCGCTGCCGGGCGCGACGGTCCCGGCTGCCGACCCGGGGTGCTGCTGAGGCGTTTCGGGACGGTGGCCGCCGGGCGGCGGACAGCCGCCTCACGTGGGGGACGGCGGCTGCGGGCGGCGGCATGGGCGGTGTCGTTGCCGGCATGGGCCGCACTGCGCTTTGTCAACGGCGGCAAGGAGTACTTCGCCACCGTCATCAGGCCGATGGACACGACGTACCAGCCGTTCAAGACGGCGTACTCGGTGCCGGAGACCGAGGGTGAACTGCCCGGTATCTACTCCTCCACCAACTCCTGGAACCGGGACGGCACCCAGCAGGGTATGGGCATGCCGGGCGCAGGCGGACTGGAAGTTCACGAAGAAGAGCGAGAGATCAATCTTGATTAGTTACTTCGACCCGGTGGAGTGGTCACGATGACCTGGCCCGATGCGGTATTGAGTGAAATTCAGAGCAGGGAAGATCTGGCTAATTACCTGACAGGGCTGGCGGCGGATATACGAGAAGGGAAGGTAGTGGTGGAAAACGCTAGCGCGCAGTCTCTCGTCGATTCTGCTGGGCGTTGGGCAGGAGCAATGGATGGTTTTTTCGCCAATGTGGTCAAGGAGCCCGTGCCAGAGAATCCGGACTGGGCCATGGTTGCTGCGATTTTTCGCGCTGCGTTGGTCTATGAGTAGATTCTATTCGCCTGGTGATAGTCAATCCGCGGACGTACACTGTTCTCTTGCCGCGCAGAGTGTGAATCCTCGGGAGGCCCAGTTGGAGTATTCCAGCGGGGCCTCTGCGACGTTGCGGACAACGTCAACGGAGACTCCTGGGCCGGGCAAGCTTCACAGGCAGACCCGATCAGACGGCGGGCTGGCTGCTGCGACAGTTCGCCCGTGGCGCTTCACGGGCAGCTGGCGCGGCGTTCGATTCGGTCCAGACATGTTGAGACTCTTCGGTGCTTAGTTGGTCAGGGCGGTTGAACTGGAATGGAACTTGAACTGAAGCGGCATTCCTGGGGTTTGCTTCAAGGTGTCTCCGGTGGCGCTCAGGCGCTGGAGGGTGCCCTGCGTGAGCTTGCCCATGCAGATAATCGAGAAGCCGCGCTGGGTGCAGCACGCCGAGTGGATCGCGTCGTATTCGCACACGGCCTTCTGTGTCAAACCTCGACCGCCCTGGCCTCGAGTCTTGTCCACTCCCTGTGGAGGTGCCCGAGATATTCCGAGGATCTGATTCTTGGGCTCCTCTCAGACGTCTCGGCGGCTGTGGTGCGTCAGGAGGATCCGAGCGTCTACGGTTCGGCGTCCGAAGTGGAATGCATGAAAGAGGTGGTGCTGGGGTATCCCGCCTACGTCGAATTTCTTGAAACGAGTGCGATAATTGAATCTCGTACGGCGTGTATTGATCTCATTTTCGCGTGTGGCCTTTTTGACAGCAGGCTCAGGCCCCGTTCTGTGTACTTTCTAGAAAAGGCTCAAGGGCTAGTCGGACTAGAGGGGCACGGAGAGGTGATTACGGCCTCGGTTGCAGAACTGCGAGACGCTGGCTGACTCTCTCAGCCTTGTCAGGTTCTTGGTGATCGTCCGCGCGAAGTCGCGCGGACCGGGATGGGTCGGTCGACAGCCGTCCGAGTCCCGCTAGTTCAAAGGAGGAGGCGCTAACGATGAGATTGACCGCCGAAGAGGTCGGGTGCTTCGAGGATTATGAAGAAGAAGAGGTCCTTGAGATAGGCGTTGCCGGAGTGGACGAGTCCGGCGTCGCGAGATCGCTCTCAATTCAGCGGTCCACGTACGAACCAGATGAGCAGGAAATCCAGTCCGGAATGGATTCCTATAGCGTCTCCACGGAGCGAGGTTTCACCGTGTACGGCTGTCTGCGAAGCGTGCGGCTCTCCGATACGTTTCTCACGTTGTATTTCGCTGCGGAGGATGCAGAGGCCCTTGAGATCTCAACGCCCGTTGCTGTGGAACTGAGCAAGACGCGGGTGGATGAGGGACATTTGTCTCGGAAGCTTCGTGAGATTCTGGACTGGGGCCCTCCCGAGAAGCGGCCGGATATGATTGGGTTGGACGTCTGGGAGCCGCCCACCGGTGCGTAGGTTGTGCAACGTCAGCGGACAATAGCTGTGGCAGGTGGGTGGTCGGGGTCTTTGCCGGTAGATCCGAATGTGTTGCCAAGTGTATCGATGGACTGGCCCGACGCTGTCGATGGCATGCAGCTGTAAAATTGGGAATCGAATGATGAGTCGGTCTCTGCCCCTGGGGTAATCGAAACCAAGGAACGGGTTATAGCGTTAGCAAGAATGAAGCCCAGCAGGTGCGTACTCGCGGGGCTTTTCGGTTGGGCGACGAAAGAAGAAATCACGGCGGAGTCCATGCTCCCGGCCATCTGCTCCAGGGCCTGCTGGCGAACCGGGCGTTGCCGTCGAGTCTGCTCCGCAGAGTGATTAAGCGGGGCGGACGTGGAGAGTGGACCGCAGCGCTGCGCCGTGACGCCCTGGACGTTCTGTCGCAGTGTCTGCTCCGCGACCGGCTTGGGGCGGAGACGGTGGACCCCGCCTCTGCCCCAAGCCGGATGCTTCCTGAGTGGCGGGCCGCGAAGCTGGCTCGAAGTCCCCAGAGCCAAGTGAGAGCTGCTGTGGCGCAGCGACCCGCGAGTGACCCCGATGTGTTGCGGATGCTCTGTGCAGACGCGGATGCGGAGGTGCGCCGGGCGGCTGCGGCCAACATCACGCTGCCGCCCAACGCGCTTGACACAGCGCTGGTGACCGACGACATAGCCGTGCTCCTCGGAATGAGCGTCAATGCGGCGCTTCCCGAACGTGCGGCAGAGCGCTTGGCAGCGAGCTCTTCGGTGGAAGTCCGCGCACGCCTTGCCCGGAACCCGGCTTTGCCCGCGGCGCTGTCCAGGCGTTTGGGCGGGGACGAATCCCGTGAAGTCAGGCTCGGGCTTCTTGCCAACGTCTCCGTCCCGACTGACGTCATCAACAGGGTTTTTGCGGAGGGTCTTCCAGCAGCGGACCTTGCGGCCACCGTTGTTCACGCCCGTCTACTCGGCCGGCTTGCCTCTGCCCTGTGGGACGATCCGGCCGTGCTCCTGGCCATAGCGAGAAATCCAGCGTGTGGTACGGAAACCCTGGAGCTCATGGCATCCCACGACGACTCGGAAGTTCGTCGGGCGGTGCTGAGCACCTTGCGAGTGGGGGCGGCGACTCTGCGGGCCTATGCGCCGTCCTCCGACCCGTGGGTGCGGTCGCAGGTGGCACGATCTCCGCAGTGCCCGCCCGATCTCCTGAAAGGGTTCGCGGCTGACCCTGCCGAGCGGGTTCGGGCTGCCCTGGCTCGAAGCGAGCGCTGCCCGGCCTCTCTGCTCGCGTCCCTGTGCCGAGATGACAGCAGGAGTGTTCGCTACCGCTGCGCGCGCAATCCCGGCACCACAGTGCAGCACGTAGTCGCTCTTCGATACGACTCCGATCCGTTGGTTGCCGCCGCCGCAGCCACCAACCCCGCCCTGCCTGTGCGAGAGATGCACTTGATCGTCAACGCGTGGGCAACCGAACGTGGCTGAGGTCGCGGCAGGTGTGAACGCGGCTGCGGAGCCGGAGACGGCGAGTTGTCCGATCGGCAACAGCTTCGTTAACGCTGTTAGATGTGATCAAGGGTTATCGCGGGGCTCCGGCCGCCCGTGTAAGGCTTGTCGTCGAGTGAGGGACAGCTTGGGGGTGAATTACTGGTGTGTGGTGCCACTGCGGATTTCGCGTCCCAATTGAACCCGGTAACGGTTTCTGCCTTGCGGCTGGCCGGCTGGTACCCTGGTCGATGCCTCGATGTTTCCTCCGATATGCGGGCTTTGAAAGCCATGGGTATGCCCCTAGTTCAATGGCAACCGAATTTCTCGCGGCGCTCCGGGGGATGAAAATTGGTCCGGTTCGTGAACACGGCCCGAACTTCATCAACGGTGAGCCGTTCATTGTCGATGCGGTGGGGGTCGGAGGCAGGCATCTGGGGGAAGCGGCGGAGATCGGCTCAGTCGTGGGCGGCTCGTGGTTTCCCGTTGGCTGGTGGCTCAGTTATTCGCATGTATTCATGCGACAGGATGGGGCTCTGGCTGCTTATGCGAACGGCCTTGTCTGGAGTATTGGCAGCACTCCTTGTGAAGGCTTGGATCTGATGGTCAGCGCGGACCGTCCTCTCGTCTGTGTTCATGCGCCGGAAGGGATGAAGCCATGGCCCAGTTAGGAGTGGCGACAAGGACGTTCCGGGCAGTACGGTAGCCCCAGCGCAACCCTGGGAGATTCCGAGGAGGTATCCGTGACTTCCCCGCTGAAGCGTCTACAGCAGTGGTACGCGTGCAACTGTGATGGAGACTGGGAGCATTCCTACGGTATCCAGATCGAGACGATTGATAATCCCGGGTGGATGCTCACTGTTGACTTGGAGAGAACTTCGCTGTGCGGGCGTACGTGTGACAGCGAAGATGAATCATCCGGCGGGCGATGGGTGTCGATGAGAAGTGACGGAAAGAAGTTAGTTGCGGCATGTGATCCAAGTTCCCTAGAGAGGGTGATTGAATCATTCATCGAGTTTTCTGGTCCCTGAGTCAAATTTTTGTGGCAGTTTGACGGGGAAGTTGAAGTGGGATTTCGATCGCCAAGCGACTGGATCGAAATCAGTTTCCTAGTCGCAACGTGAGAGTGCCCAGCAGATGTAACGCCGGGTACTTTCACCCTTTCTTGCCTCGCGAGATCTCCAGAAGCGACGCCAAAGCATCTCATAAAGATTCCCCTCGGCATTGACGGTGAGAAGGGTTACCGAACCGCAGAGATGGCAGCCACCGACGGGCACCCCTTCTGGATCCCCGAACTCAGTGAATGGCTCGACGTGACGGACCGGGCGATCGGCTAGCTCTGGCCAGGCACGGGAACGTGCGTCCATCTCGAAGCGGTCCAGCGCAGGCCAAGCAGGCGCTGTCCACAACCTGATTGTCGCTAGCACACGTACTACGCGGTGTCAGGCGAGGTTCGGAGACAAACCTGGAGGTCAACAGTGGACTCGCATGGATAGGGGGCCGCCGAGTACCGAATACCGATTACCAGAGGCGCGGGGCGCGGCCCTTTCGATGGGGGGGACGGCCAAGGCTATCGATGGGTGGACAGTGAACCACTACAGGGTGAGCTCGAAGAAGGCTGACATCAAGATCAGGATGGGGGATGACTGATGGAAGGCGAGGGGTCGCTCATGGCGGATCGTGACGAGTATCTTGCCATTCGCTCCCGCAGTGCGGCGACCTTTGATCTCGACGCCAGATTCCCCGACCAGGTTTTCAGGGAGCGTGCCGGGGTCTCGTTGTTCTGCGAGTTCGACGTGATCCTCGCTCCGGAAATCTGGCCGGCGCTCTGTGCGATGGCCGGGTGGCACGGAGATGACCGTATCGAACTGCTGGTTCTCGAGCCGAAATGTGAAGACTTCTATGTCCCCGAGGGGCTGGGGTGCCCGGCCGTATCGCTACCCGTCGAGGCCAGTGAGGACGACTACTGGGCTGCGATCGGGTTCGAGTCAGGCGGTGACGCGCTGGGATCGATCTCCATCTCGGCGAATGTCGTCGCACTGACTGGAAAATCTGCAAAGTGGGGGTGTTGGGGCGAGAGAGATACAGAGGTGGCTGTATTTGAGGGTTTCCCCGATACGGCAGCGCGCAGTGAATGGTGCGCTCGGTTTGGGCCCTTCCTGGACGTGTCAGGTACCTTGGAGTCCTATCTTCCAATGGCTTTCGGTGGGCGGCCTGTTCCAGCAGCTTTTGCTGCAGATTTGACCGCCAACTACGGATCTCCGAGCGAAAGGATGCAGTAGGGGTCGTTCGTATTTGTAGTGGCTGGCCACCTCTGTGGGCCAGTTGGGGCTATAGGTCGAACGTCCATATCCGAACTGCGGGACTGAATAGGCATAGGAGAGGGGTCGTAGCATGGTGGACCCGGATGGAGAGATCTTGGCCGGTCGTGAGGACTGTCGTAGCGATGCTTCCGTGGGGCGCATCCTCCACGCGTCATTTCCCGAGGTGGATTCGCTTGATCCTGTTTCCTATATCAGTGAAATAGGTGACGCGGTGCTGGCGCTCTTGTACTCTCGTCTCTACTGGCCGAAGCTGGTCGAGTTTCATGGCGCTGTCTTTGTGGCTCTTTGGGGTGAAGACGGGGAATACATCTCGTCGCGCCTTCAGGGTCCGGCCGTCAGTCAGGACTGGTCGTCGATGTCCTGGGAGAGGGCTGTCGACAGCTTCAACTCGTTCGAAATTCATCAGATCTTTCGCCAGATTAGAGGGCCCGACCAGTTCAGCGAGGCCGCTCATGCGGAGCTCGGGTCGGTGCTGACTCAGACGTGGCAGGCGCGGCTCGGAGCTGCCTACCCTGAGCGCAGGTTCAGGGTGCAGTTCGTTGGCGCTGACGAGGTGGTGGGCTCCCGGATCGAGGTCCGGCAGGAGTACCCGATGCTGAGGACTCCCGACGAGTGGAGCGCTGAGAGCAGAACTATCGAGGTTCCATCTCAGTCGACTGAACCAGCGTAATCACAGACGTAGACGGCTTTTTCGATTTGAGTACGAAATTCTCGTGTTAGAGCTGATCGAATTTGACGACCTTGCCCAAGTGCAAGCGCTTCTGCGCGTTGGTATGGAGCTGGAGTTCGAACTGTCCAGTGACTCGGACGGCATGAACGGTAGTCCCGTCCATGCCTCTGCCTTGAATCGTCTGCGTGAAGGGCTGATCTCGGGGATGCGGTCGAGCGACACGCCGGGAAGTGTGCCTGCCCTGGTCGACTGGTATCAGCTTTCGGAGTACCGGCATCGTTGGGGCGTGATCGCACGTAGGGCTGTTCCTGCATCCGGAGCGGGGTGAGTCGGATGCCGCCGACCTGCCTGAATGGATCGAAACGCTGGCGGCTCCGCTGACGGTGGACGACGAGATGGTGCAGGTCATCCAGGTGCTGGCGGATGAGATGCGTCGTCGCCGCTGAGTTGAGCAGTTCCCACCGTGCGTTGTTGAGGTGACGTCCCGCCGGGGCCCGCTGGTGTTGGGCAGCAGGCCCCGACGCTGGTCCCGGGCGCAGTCGGGGACGGAGGTGGGAGCCGCGACGCCTACTTCGCTCCGTCCGGGTGGAGGCGGGCGTCGATGAGTTGTTTGGCGAGGTAGGCGGCGCCGAAGGTGGCGAGGGAGGCGCGGAACCAGCCGACGTCGGGGGACCACCAGGCGTAGGCGGCGAGGCCGGTGAACGCGACGAGGCCGACGATGCGCAGCAGCCACCAGGTGGCGGTGCGGGGGTGGCCGGTGCCGGGGGCGCGGTGGTCGGTACGTCGTCGCCGGAGGAGAAGACCTGCTTGAAGCCGTCGCGCAGGCTGCGGCGTTCGACGAGTCGGGTGCCTGGGGCGGTGGCGAGGACTTCGGGACGGTCGTCCAGGCCGTCGGGCAGCGCGGGCAGGGACAGAGCGGTGAGCAGGGCGTCCAGTTGTTGGCGGGGGTCGCCCTGGGCGCGGAGCCGTTGGGTGAGTGCGCGCGGGTCGGGCAGGTGGAAGGCGACCGCGAGGGCCTCGGCGGTGGCGGTGGCCTCGGTGTGGTCGGTGACGCCGGCGCGCGGGTCCCACCAGTGGGACGCGGTCTCCTTGCCCTTGTGCACGAGGGTGAAGCCGTGACGCTCGCCGCTGCGGTGCAGCACGAGGGCCGGCCAGGTCTCGCCGGTGGTGAAGATGCCGGCGGCGTCCGTGACGGTTCGGGCGCCGAACTCGGAGCGCTTGGTGGGCGCCGGATCGGCGGCGCGTTCGACGTAGCTGTGGGCGGACCCGGCCGGGGCGACGTGCAGACGGACGCCGGACATCGACGCGCTGTCGGCGACGGCGTCGGGGCGGGCGGTGGCGATGCCCAGCGACCACGTCCGCTGCGTCCCGGGCCCTGCGGCAGCAGTGGGGGCGGCGGTGGGCTCGTGGGGGTGGTCGTCGGGCACCGGATCTGCGCCTGCCGGTGTTCCGCCCGGTGCTGCCGTCCGCGCCGGGGGTGAGCCGAAGAAGGGGATCTGGGCCGCTATCTGGAGACAGGCCTCCTCGCGCTGTTCGGCGAAGGTCTCGCGGGGGTCGCCGCCCAGGAACACCCAGGGGAACTTGGTGACGTGCGTCCCGGCGGCCCGGAACTGCTCGAGGGCCTCGTGCGGTCGCCCCCACAGGTTGAGCATCAGCGCGAGGTGGTTGTGGACGTCGGCGGTGCGCGGGTCTCCGGGGGTGCAGCGGGCGGCGAGTGCCTGGGCGCGCGTGATCGCGGCATCGACGCGGTTCTCCGTGATCGGGCCGTCGTCGGCTGCGGTGTTGTCGGAGACGACCACGTACTCGATGGCGGCGAACAGCGGCAGCAGACGCAGCTTGGAGTCCGGGGGCGCGTCGTCGGCGGCGTGCTCGGCGAAGGCGAACATCTCCTCGTGCGAGCCGTACCACTTGTCACACAGGTACTGGAGTGCCGTCTCGTGGCAGCCGAAGTCGTGCGGGTCCCGGTCGAGGGCTTCGGCCCAGTAGGTGTCGAAGACCTCACGCGGCGCCTGGACGCCCCGGGCATGGGTGAGGGCGAGCTGGATCGGCACCGGGTCGCCGGGGTTGAGACGCGCGGCCTCGCTCAGTGTCGGCACGGCGTCGTGGAGGACGGCGAAGAACGCCTTGAAGCGGTCCTCGTCAACGTGCTTCGCCCGCTGGCCGGTGCGGATCGCCCAGGCGTGGTTGATGAACCAGGCTGACTTGACCAGGAGGGCGTCCGGGTCTTCAGGGGAAACGTTCAGCCAGGTGTCGAGCCACCCCGTGTGGTGCTCGGCGTGCCGGGCGAGCCCCCACACGTGGGTGCTGCGGAGGGCCCAGTCCCGTTGCTGCCGGGTGGCGGCCAGCAGGCGGGCAGGGGGGAGGTGGTCACCGGCGGAGGCGGCGAGCCGGGCGGCGTGGAGGCCGGGGTCGTCGGGGTCCAACTCCAGGGCATCGGCGGGCGGCAGCCCGGCTCTGACGGACGGGGCGTGCTTGAGCATGCGGGACATGGCGAACGGGGAACGCAAGAGGGGGTCCTTCGACGGGGTGGCGGACAGTGCGGGTCAGGGCAGGCCAGGGCAGTGCGGGTCAAGGCATGGCGCGGGTCAGGTGGGCGGGTCCGGTGGCTGGGGGTGCCAAGGGCCGGGGCCGGCGGCGGCTGGCAGGACGGAGGCGAGGTCCTCGGTCCGGATGCGGCGGTCGGTGTGGAGCGGTCAGGTGACGGCGCACGTGAACGGCACCGTTGCGGCGGCGGGCGCCCTCCATCAGCACGGTCGACCAGCCAGGCGGCGCCGGCGTATCCGGCGCGTCCGGCTGTGGTCCCGGAGGCGGAAAGCTTGACATGTGTGGAACCCGTGCGTGTGTGGTCGGCCGGTTGTGCGGTGCCTACGGCTGGTCCGCCGGGGGCTGGTCGTCCGTTGGCGGCTGGGGGCGGGCCAGGGCGGCCAGTTGCAGGTCGAAGCGTTCGGTGCGGATGCGGCGGTCGGTGTAGAGCAGGGCCCCCGCCGCGTAGGGGTAGGGCGTGGTGACCAGCGACGCGGCCATCAGCGGCAGTCCGACGGCGATCATCGCGACCACCAGCAGGCCGAGGTCCGACTCGAAGTTCGTCAGGGCCGGGACGATGAGGACCATGGCGACCGTCATCACGACGAACTGCGCGATCTGGTCGGCGACCATGACGAGTATCCGGACCAGCGCGGCGACGCCGAACGCCTGCCACCAGGCCCGGTGCAGCAGCCGCCAGGAGCGCCGTACGGCCACCATGGGCGACTGGTCCTCCAGCACGCACGCCGGAGCGGCCAGGTGCAGGCGGACGTAGAGGTACGCCCCGGCGGTAAGACAGCCGAACAGTACGAGCACGGCCAGGAGTTGGGTGAGTGCGCTGCGGCTTCCCGGGTCACCGAGGAAGATCGGACCGGTGAGGACCTGGAACCCGAGCAGCACGGGCACGGAGACGGCTGTGCCGGTGATCAGACCGGTGCCGAGCAGGGGCCAGAAGCGGGCGCGGGTCTTCCGCCACACCTCGGCCGCGGTGACGGTACGTCCCAGGACGGCGTACGAGGTGACGACCACCGACGCGCCCTGGATCAGCGTGGCGGCCACCACGGCCACCACGACGAGCACCGCCACCACCAGGGCCAGGGCGCCGACCAGCATGCCGTGCTCGGAGGTGGTGATGCCGTGGGTGGCGTACTCCCAGCCCTCGACGAGGTCCCAGAGCAGGTCACCCGCCATCGAGTGGGCGATCACCGCGGCGATGCCGACGATCAGCGACGCGACCCCCGCGACGCCGTAGACCACGCCGTAGAGCGGGCCCCGGTACTGCTTCAGCGTCTGGAGGCTGCCGCTGAGGATGTCACCGGCGTACAGCGGATGGAGCGGGACGACCCCCGGCTTGATCCACGCGGTGGGATGTCCGCTGCTGCCGTCCATGCCTGGTTGCTCGGACATGGCCCCTGCCTCTGTGTCGTTTCGCGTCGCGACCGGACCGGGCGGAGCACCGGGCCGTCGGCGGTGTGCCCGGACCCGTCGGCCGAGCTGCGTCGCTGATGGTAGCGGGCGGTGTTCGAGCCGTGGCCGGCGGTACGGAGTGTCAACGGCATTGCCGGGCCCCGCGGTTCAGTCGGGGACGTTGGTCGCCGCCGCCGTCGCCTGCTGCTCGCCGCGTTGGCGGATCTGGCCGAAGGCGTGGCGGGCGACGTCCAGGCCGGCGGCGCGGGCCTTCGTCTCCTCGGCCGTCACGTCGGTGCCGTCCAGGTAGCCGGAGACGGTGAAGTAGCCGTAGCGGCCGACGGAGTTGGCGGTGGTGCGGCAGGCGGAGAACCGGCAGAACTCGGGTGTGCCGCCGCCGGGCAGCGGCGCGATGTTGGGCTGCGCGTTGTCCTTGGCCTTCTTCGCCGCGGCCGGGGAGTCGAAGACGGCGATGCCCACGGTGATCACGATGCCGTCCCGCGTGTACGTCGCGCGGTGGACCTCCCGGCAGTCGTTCGCGGTCAGGACCGGTCCGAGTGCGGCGGTGGCGACGCTGGCGCAGTTTTTGCTGGAGCCGCTCGCGGTCTTCGTGTAGGTGCGGTCCTCGACCTCCATCACCTTGCCGGGGAAGAGGGTCGCGGCGCTGATCGGCGCGGTGTCCTTCTCCGGGTCGGAGATGAACTCCTGCGGGTTCGGGGGCGGCGGTGCCTCGCTGAACGTCGGCTGCGGCTGGGCGGGACTGGACGGCAGCTGCTCCGGCGTGGGCAGGGCGGAGGACGGCCGGTCGGAGGGGGCGCCGCCTCCGCTGACGACCAGCGTCGCGACCACGGCGGCCACCGCGACCGTCGCCAACGCGCCACCGCCGATCAGCAGCAGGCGTCGCTTCCGGGCCCTGGCGGCCTCGGCCTGCTCGGCGAGCGCGTTCCAGTCCGGTGTCTGCGGCTCCGCGGAGGGGCCCCCGGGTCCCCAGGGCGGCCCCCCTTGCCCAAAGCTCATGGCCCGCATCCTAGCGGCGGGCCCACCGGTGACCGCAGGGGAGTGGCGCCGCCGGCACCACCGGCGGCCGTAACGACACCGGTTCGTTGTCCAGGCAGAGTTGGCCGCGCGTCGGGCGGGTGCGGCGCTCGCCGCGGACCTGCGGCAGCGGTCACTCGAAGCGGATCAGCCGGTGCGTCAGACGGTGGGCCCGACCGCTCTCGCCGGCATGGGTGACCGTCACCTCGCTGAAGCAGCCCCGGCGGGCGTCGAGCAGCAGGGTCAGCGAGCGACCGTCCGGCTGCGCGAAACCGCTGTAGGGGGAGGGCTCGTTGCCCATCGGGGTGGCCCGCATCTGCACCTCCGCGCCCGCTTGCGCGGGGTCGACGGCTGACACCACGACGCGGGCGAGCAGGTCCACCGGCCGCAGCATCTCCACCAGCCACGCGTCCACGACTCCCGGCCAGGAGGAGAAGTACCACGGGTCGTCGGTGGGCGCGGGCGCCGCGGGGAACGCCGACCGTACGGTCCTGCCGCCCGCGGTCTGGACGAGTTCGCGGCCGTCGCAGGACCGCCGCTCCTCCTCGCCGTCGCCGCGCACCTCGTACGTCCAGTGCCGCAGGTCGTCGGCGGCGAGCCGGTGTTCGGAGAGCTGCCGGTGCGGGCCGTCCGGTTCGGTCAGCGTGACGGTGGCGGTCGCCGCCGCGACCGAGGTGCGTGTCACCAGCGACAGCCACGAGGCCGCATCCACCTGCATTCCGGTCTCCCGTCGTCTCTCGTCCCTGGCCGCCACCCGGGGGGCCGACACCGTCTCGACGACCCGGGCCCCCGGGTG
>NZ_BAAHCA010000036.1:0-399 GCF_054776295.1 Streptomyces sparsus | reverse complement strand
TCTCCCCGCGTCCGCGGGCACGTCCCAGGATGGCGAGGTGCTCGCGGACGCGCGATCCTCACTCAGGGAACCACCCCGGGGCGCCCTCCCGCTTCGGCCGCGAGTGCCTCCCGTCGAGGAGGGTGCGGCACGCCGGGCGCGGTGAGGTGCGCGGCCAGCGCCGCCACCAGCACGCCGCCGCGATCCACCCAGCGATGTCCGTGCCCGTCACGGCAGAGGCCGACATGGTCGAGGCGCCGGGTGCAGCGCCAGCCGGTGGCGGGCGGCGTGGACGCACACCCGGGAACGCTCACCGGGCGCCGCCGACGAGGACGCCGTGGATACGGGACGAGCCGGCGTCGATCCCGATCGTCGCCAACCACAGTTCACGTTGGCGGCGCCGCTGCGCGCGGCTCTGCC
>NZ_BAAHCA010000035.1:0-17391 GCF_054776295.1 Streptomyces sparsus | reverse complement strand
TCACCTCCCGTCGCGCACCGCTTCCTCGGTGGGTCCGGATCCGTACGCCGTGCTGAGCACCGCGGACGACGACGACCGGGTGGAACTCCAGACCATCGGCAGCGGCAGGCGGGTCCGGGCTGTGCTGGCCGTGGGCACCGGCGGCGCCCCCGGCACCGCCGAGCGCTACGCCGTCAACTCCGCGGTGGCCCTGTTCACGCTCACCACCGAGCGGTCGCGCGCCCTCCAGGAGGCCGAGCAGCGCCTCGGCGCCGCGGTGCTGCGCATGCTGATGTCCGGTGAGGCCGGCCACGCCCGTGCGGTGGCCGGCTCGCTCTACGGCGGGCTGCTGGACTTCCCGTTGCGCGTCATGGTCGCCGAGCCCGCCAACGGCGGCGGTGAACCGTCCGACCCGTCCGAGCCCGGCCCGCTCGACCTGCTCACCGAAGCGGTCGAGGCCGGGGCCGCCCGGAGCGGGGAGTCGGTCCTGGCGGTGCCCGACGGCGGCCGGCTGATCGTGCTCGCCGCGGACGACGGGGCGGCCGTCGCCGCCTGCGCCGAGTACGTGCGCACGCTC
This sequence comes from Streptomyces sparsus, assembly GCF_054776295.1. Classification (NCBI taxonomy): domain Bacteria; kingdom Bacillati; phylum Actinomycetota; class Actinomycetes; order Kitasatosporales; family Streptomycetaceae; genus Streptomyces; species Streptomyces sparsus. The sequence continues at coordinate 16,835 of NZ_BAAHCA010000035.1, read as the reverse complement.
ACCGACTCCGTGGTGGTGGGCGTTTCGGCGCCCACGGGGATCGCCGCCGCGTCAGCGGCCTTCAAACAGGCCGACCAGGCCCTGTCGGTGGCCCGCCGCCGCGGGTCGCCGCTGGTCGAGCACGAGGACATGGCGTCCGGATCGGTGCTGCCGCTGCTGGCCGAGGACGCGGTGAAGGCCTTCGCCGACGGCATGCTGCGCCCGCTCCGCGAGCACGACGCTAACGGGCGCGGCGACCTGGTCGCGTCCCTCCGGGCCTGGCTGTCCCGCCACGGGCAGTGGGACGCGGCAGCGGCCGACCTGGGCGTGCACCGGCACACCCTGCGCTACCGGATGCGCCGGGTCGAGGAGATCCTGGGGCGCTCGCTGGACGATCCCGACGTGCGCATGGAGCTGTGGCTCTCACTGAAGGCCACCCACGTGCCCAGCGGAATCCCCGGCTCCTGAGCACCCGGTCCGGCCGGCGTCGGCTCAGGCGGACCGGCGCGGACGTCGGCCCACGCCGGCCGACCGGGAGGGGTCGGCCGGCGTGGGCCGGTCCGTGCGGTGCGCCACCGGTCAGGCGGTGAGCCGCCGGTCAGCGGCAGCCGTAGCGGTCAGGCGCGGTTCGGGCAGTGCGCGGTTCCGGTCAGGTGGCGCAGTACTGGCCGGCCTTGCCGATCGAGCGGTACATGCAGTCGGCGTTCTCCAGGAGCAGCAGCACGGCCTCCCGGTTCCGCGAGGTCTCCCGGTCGATGACGCTGCCGGGCGGGTAGAAGCCGTCGCGGTGGCCCGACGGCGGGTACATCTCGAAGGTGTAGGAGAAGATCTTCTGGCTTCCCCACATCCAGTCGCCGATGGTTCCGTCGGTGACGTAGAGGTCGCTGGACTGCTGCGGCCGGTAGCCGTTGCTGCGGGCCATCAGGTTGCCGACGGCGGCGTGCGCGTCCCGGTCGTCCCGGGTGAGCCCGGCCGCGGTGTCGGCGTAGGTGTAGCCGTAGGGCCACAGGATCAGTTCACCGTAGGTGTGCCAGTCGATGTGCGCGGTGATCTGCTGCTTGCCGCCGACCACCCGGCTGCGCACGAAGTCGGCGATCACCTTCGTCTCCGTGCCCGACTCGGCGGCCCGGCCGCGGTAGGTCTGGCTGCTGGGGGAACTCGACGAGCCGCCGCAGCAGCCCCAGCGGTAGCCGAAGTTGCGGTTGATGTCGGTGCCGACGGCGCTGGTTCCGGAGTTGGGCTGCCGGTTCTTGCGCCAGTTGCGCCAGGAGCCGGAGTCCTGGTCGTAGACCTTGCCGTCCGGGTTGAGCGACGGCACGATCCACACCTCGCGCTGGTCCAGCATGCGGGTGATGCGGGCGTCGCTGCCGTAGCGGGTGCCGAACTCGCGCAGCGTGTAGAGCGCCATTTCGGTGGTGAGGTGCTCCCGGGCGTGCATGTTGTGGGTGAAGAGGACTTCCGGCTCGTTCTCGTCGACCCGCACGTTGGAGCTGACCTTGACGGCGATGATCTCCCGGCCCTGGTAGCTCCGGCCGATGACCTGGCGGCTCATCAGGTCGGGGTACTGCCGCACGAGGCTGTCGACGGCCGCCGACATGCGCGCGTAGCTGTGGTAGTCGGAGGGCGCGGCGGCCAGGACCTCGTCCCGGTCGGCCACGTCTGGCAGGGCCTTGGCGGCGAAGCCCTTGCTCCGCAGGGCCGCTGCCTCGGCCGTGCCCGCGGTGACGACGAGTGACTCGCCGTTCACCTCGTCGATCGTGACACCGGTGGCCGCGACCGCGGTGCGCTCGGCACGGGTGTCGACGCCGGTGACCTGGTACTGCCGTTCCGCGGGTTGGTCGGCCCGCGTGCGGTCCGCCGCGGGTGAGGCGGTGGCCTGGGCGCCCAGCGGCACGGCCAGGGCCAGAGTGAGCAGGACGGCGGCGGAGGTGGTCCGCCGGCCACGCTTGGGAAAGCGCATCGCATCTCCTGGGGTGTCCAGTTCGAGACGGGTGGGGTGCGCGTGCGGCGACATCCTTGCGTGCTGTCATGTCTTGGTCAATGGCACGTTCGGGCTACCGCCAAAGCGGAGCAGCGCCGGCGCCCAGTGCGCCGCGTCGGACAAGAGGAACCAGCGGACGAAAGCCCTACGGTGGACAGAGAGCACCATCACCACAACATTCGGAAGGCCGGGATCCGCAGTGACTGAAGCGACTTCCACCCACGCGTTCTGGCTCGCCGGCCGCGAGGCGACCGGCGACGAGACCCTCGAGGTCACCTCGCCCTGGGACGGCCGCACCGTCGGCCGTGCCGCCGTGCCCACCGACGCCCAGGTGGAAGAGGCCGTGGCCGCCGCCGCAGCCGTCGCCGAGGAGTTCGCCGGCACGCCCGCCCACGTCCGCGCCACGGCCCTCGACCACGTCGTCCGCCGGCTCGGCGAGCGCGCCGAGGAGATCGCCCGGCTGATCTCCGCCGAGAACGGCAAGCCGATGAAGTGGGCCCGCGGCGAGGTCGGCCGCTGCACCTCCGTCTTCCGCTGGGCCGCCGACGAAGCACGCCGGTTCAACGGAGGTGAGGCGCAGCGCCTGGACTCCGACGCCGGCGGCGCCGGCCGCCTGGCCCTCACCCGCCGCTTCCCCTACGGGGCGGTCCTCGGCATCGCGCCCTTCAACTTCCCGCTGAACCTCTGCGCGCACAAGGTCGCCCCGGCGATCGCCGCCGGAGCCCCCATCATCCTCAAGCCCGCCCCGGCCACCCCGCTGTCCGCGCTCGTACTTGGGGAGATCCTCGCCGAGACGGACCTGCCCGCCGGCTCGTGGTCCGTGCTGCCCGTGCCCAACGACCGGATGCCGGCCCTCGTCCAGGACGAGCGGCTGCCCATCATCTCCTTCACCGGCTCCGCGCCCGTCGGCTGGTCCATCCTCGACTCCGCCCCGCGCAAGCGGGTCACGCTGGAACTGGGCGGCAACGGCGCCGCCGTCGTGCTCGCCGACTACGACTCCGAAGCGGACCTGGACTGGGCGGCGCAGCGCATCGCCACCTTCTCCAACTACCAGGGCGGCCAGTCCTGCATCTCCGTGCAGCGTGTCATCGCGGACGCCTCCGTCTACGACCGGCTGGTGCCGAAGGTGATCGCCGCCATCGAGGCGCTGCACCTCGGTGACCCCTCCGACGACGCCACCGACGTCGGCCCGCTCGTCAGTGAGGACGCGGCCAAGCGCGTCGAGGCCTGGGTGCAGGAGGCGGTCGACGCCGGTGCCCGGCTGCTCACCGGCGGCAAGCGCGACGGCGCCACCTACGCGCCCACCGCGCTGGAGAACGTCCCCGCTGACACCCAGCTCGGCCACGAGGAGGTGTTCGGCCCGGTCCTGTCCTTCACCCGGGTCGAGGGTGAGGAGGCGGCGTTCGCCGCGGCCAACAACTCCCAGTACGGCCTCCAGGCCGGTCTGTTCACCCACGACGTGCAGACCGCCTTCCGCGCCCACCGGGCGCTCGAGGTCGGCGGCGTCATCGTCGGCGACGTGCCGTCCTACCGCGCCGACCAGATGCCGTACGGCGGCGCCAAGCAGTCCGGCGTCGGCCGTGAAGGCGTCCGGTTCGCCATGGAGGACTACACCTACGAGCGCGTCATGGTCCTCACCGGCCTCGATCTCTGACCTGCCGCGGCTCCGAGCGGCCCCACCCGTACCCGTGTCTCGCGAGGGGCGCCCGTACGGGCGGGGCCGCTCCGGCCTTTCCGCCCCGCGTCTCCGGCCCTTTCCGCCCCGCGTCTCCGGCCTTTCCGCCCCGCGCGTCGCAGCTCTGCCCCGCGCCGCTGCCGCCGCCCGCCTCGGCTACCGCCATCTGGCCCTCCCGCAGTGCGCAACCTGGCATGGACCGGACGGATCGGGTACATACGGATGGGTAGCACCAACCGGTAGGCGACCGGGAACATGCCCCGACTCAGCGGCGAGGTGAGCCCATGTCCGCGCACAACTCCAGCTCCGCCCCGAAAACGGTGTCCGAGCGCGAAGCACGCGAGGTGGCGGAGGCCGCCCGTGAACAGGACTGGCGCAAGCCCAGCTTCGCGAAGGAGCTGTTCCTCGGCCGCTTCCGACTCGACCTCGTCCACCCCCACCCGGAACCCGCCACCGAGGACGTCGAACGAGGCGAGGCGTTCCTCGCGCGGCTGCGGGAGTTCTGCCGGACCCGGATCGACGGCGCGCTCATCGAACGCGAGTCGCGGATCCCCGACGAGGTCATCAGCGGCCTCCGGGAACTGGGCGCCCTCGGCATGAAGATCGACACCCGGTACGGCGGGCTCGGCCTCAGCCAGCTCTACTACAACCGGGCGCTCGCACTGGTCGGTTCCGCCAGCCCCGCCATCGGCGCGCTGCTCTCCGCCCACCAGTCCATCGGCGTGCCGCAGCCCGTCAAGACCTTCGGGACCCAGGAACAGAAGGACGCCTTCCTGCCCCGCTGCGCCACCACCGACATCTCCGCCTTCCTGCTGACCGAACCGGACGTCGGCTCCGACCCCGCACGACTGGCCACCACCGCAGTCCCGGACGGCGACGACTACCTGCTCGACGGCGTCAAGCTGTGGACCACCAACGGTGTGGTCGCCGACCTGCTGGTGGTGATGGCCCGAGTGCCGCGCTCGGACGGGCACAAGGGCGGCATCTCCGCGTTCGTCGTCGAGGCCGGCGCCGAAGGCATCACCGTGGAGAACCGCAACGCCTTCATGGGACTGCGCGGCATCGAGAACGGCGTCACCCGCTTCCACCAGGTACGGGTGCCGGCCGCCAACCGGATCGGCCCGGAGGGGGCCGGCCTGAAGATCGCCCTGACCACGCTCAACACCGGACGGCTCTCCCTGCCGGCGATGTGCGTCGGCGCCGGCAAGTGGTGCCTCAAGATCGCCCGCGAGTGGAGCGCCGAACGTGTGCAGTGGGGGAGGCCCGTCGCCGAACACGAGGCCGTCGGCGCGAAGATGTCCTTCATCGCCGCCACCACCTTCGCCATGGAGGCCGTGCTCGACCTCTCGTCGCAGATGGCGGACGAGGACCGCAACGACATCCGGATCGAGGCCGCTCTCGCCAAGCTGTACGGCTCCGAGATGGCCTGGCTGATCGCCGACGAACTCGTCCAGATCCGCGGCGGACGCGGATTCGAGACCGCCGACTCACTGGCCGCTCGCGGTGAACGCGGAGTGCCGGCAGAGCAGTTGCTCCGCGACCTGCGCATCAACCGCATCTTCGAGGGCTCCACCGAGATCATGCACCTGCTGATCGCCCGGGAAGCAGTCGACGCTCACCTCTCGGTGGCAGGGGACCTCATCGACCCCGAGAAGTCGCTCCAGGACAAGGCCCGCGCAGGTGCCAAGGCCGGCGGATTCTACGCCCGCTGGCTGCCCCAACTGGTTGCCGGGACCGGACAGCTCCCCTCCTCCTACGCGGAGTTCGGCTCACTCGCGACGCATCTCCGGTACGTCGAGCGGCACTCGCGCAAACTGGCCAGGGCCACCTTCTACGCCATGTCACGCTGGCAGGGAAAGATGGAGACCAAGCAGGGCTTCCTGGGGCGCGTCGTCGACATCGGCGCCGAACTCTTCGCCATGAGCGCCGCCTGCGTCCGAGCCGAGAAGCTCGCCGCGGACGGCAGCAACAACGGTCGGGCCGCCCGCCAACTGGCGGACGCCTTCTGCCGGCAGGCCCGCATCCGCGTCGACGAACTCTTCGCCCGCCTGTGGACCAACACCGACGACCTCGACCGCAAGGTCGTCCGCGGCATCCTGGACGGTGCCTACACCTGGCTGGAGGACGGCATCGTCGACCCGTCCAGCGACGGACCCTGGATCGCCGAAGCCGTGCCCGGCCCGTCGAAGACGGAGAACGTCCACCGCCCCGTCCCCTGACCGCCCCGCCCGACCCGGAACCGATCGACAACGCACGCCCCTCGCGGCGGCCGGTACACCGACCCCTGGCTGCCGCGCGGGGCGCGAGCCCCGCCGTCGGCCAGCAACTCGCCGTCAGCCCTCCTCGCAGGGCTGCTTCGCCATCAGCTTCTTGGTGAGGTCGCGAGCGAACTTGTCGGCGGTGCTTGCGAAGTCGTCCTGGTCGTCCTTACGGACGGTAGTGATCAACGAGAAGAACTCGGATTCCTTCTTGGTATTGCGGCACTCAAATACAGTGGCAACTCCACCAGGCCAGGTTGCGAAGGTGTCATCCCGGCTCTGTTCGGCGTGAGGGTGCCGATCCTGCGCTACCTGTAACGCAGTGGCGTCAGATTCTCTCCACTCGCCACGCACGGAAATGTAAACCGTGCTGTCCACTCGTACATTGCAGGCGAGAAGCCGATTTTCGGCGCCATATTCCTCCATGCTTTGCGTGATTTCCTCACCGGGTGGAAGTATGTATTCCGTGAGCGCCGTGTCTGTGGTGACGTCGCATACCTTCTCAGGGATCGCGTAGTTCCTTGTGGGGGTGCAGGAGGTTGAGGAAAGAAGAGTGACCACCAGTGCTGCGCCGCAGACCAGTGCTAGTTGCTGCTGTCGCTTGCGGACCATGTCGCTCCCGAAGAATGGCTGATCCCTGCTTGGTTGCGAGCCGTAGCGCGGAGATCCGCCCTCGTCTGCTCGTTCATGCTTGGGCTTTTCGCGACTGCGCGGTTCACTGCGCCTTCGGCAGACGTGATAACCGCGTCCCTGCCGGTGCTGTAGTCCTCCCCGGCTTCCGCCGTCGCCTTATCCTTCGCCTCCTCCTCGTTTTGCTTGACGATGCTTTCCTTGATGTCTTCGACTGCCCAGTCCGCGATGTCACCGGCAATGGGAACTCTGTCCCCTAGTGCGCCGGTCGCCAAACCGATCGTCCGCTCCACCCACTGGCCCTTCTTTTCGGCTGCCTCGATGAAGTCCTCCGTGGAAGCCAGCGTGGAATCAGCCCTTGCTTGACTCATGATGCCAGCAATTGTTGCTCCAGGAGTTACGGCGTTGGCGACCTGAGTGCCGAGTCCCGCTTCGGAATCACGGGAACCATTAATTGCTCTCTCCACGAGAAATTCCGTGTATGCTCGTTCCGCATTTGTTGTGATCCCGTATGCTTCGGGATCCTTGCCGATTACCTTCAAGATATTCCGCACATCATCGGATGCGAATGAGGCCGCTTCTCCGTACGGGGGGTAGGTGTACTCGTCCCCAGTTCCTTGGTACACGCTTCTGTTGACATCCGCGATGTATTCCGCTGTGATCCGACCCAGGCTGTCCCGAATCGGGCTGAGTGCGCCCTCTTCATCGATGCTTTTCGGGCTGGCACCGAAAGTTTCGATTACGTTCGCAGCAATACCTGCCGCAGCTTCCGAATGCTTCGGTGGGATGGTGAGCGGGTCGCTGTCGTAGGGGACGCCCGTTGTTGCCGCTTCCAGGGCGTGGCCGAAGGCGTCCGGGCCGTGCTCGAAGGCGGCACCGCGGTCCTCGAAGGTGCCACCCGCGATGTCCACGCCCCAGGGGAAGTCCTCGTCGGCCAGGAGTTTGACGTACGTTCCGAAGTCCGCCTTCGCTCCCCGGTCGACGGTTCCGTCCTCCTTGTAGACCGTCGGTGGGTCGCTGAAGAACTTCTCCGCTGCTTCCGGGCTGTGGCCGAGGGCTTCGAGGACGCTGGTGAGGGGGGCGTATCCGGAGCCGACCTTTCCGGACGGGTTGAAGCCGTAGTCGGCGTCGGTGCGGGTCGGCAGGCTGTGGGCGAACTTCGTCGGGTCGTCCCTCTGCAACTGGACGACGTGCTCGGCGATGGGGTTGAGGAACGCCGGGTCGTAGTCGCCGTAGCGCAGCAGGCCGCCGAGTACCTGGTAGCCGTAGGGGCTGTTCCAGGCTCCCGGTGCGAGTTCCAGTGGTTGGGTGCCGAGGCGGCGGAACTCCTTGCCCCAGCTCTCCGGCAGGTGCTGTTTGGGGCTGTCGAGGCCTTTCGGGGCGTCGGGGTCGGTCGCGTTGGCGAGGGCGTGGCCCAGGCCGCGCTGCAGTTCCCTGGCGAGCGCCAGCCGCTCGCCGTTGTCGCCGTCCGTGCCGTCCAGCGACATGCGGGCGTAGAACCTCAGGGCCTCCTCAGGGCCGCCGAGGCCCTTGTAGAAGCGGGTGGCGAACTCCCCGTCCGGTTCCTTGCCGTTGTGTCGGATCAGGGCGTTCAGCTCGGCGTACTGCTTGTCGGTCATCTGCGGTCCCAGCGCGGCCAGCTCGTTGGCGCGTTCGGCCTGGGCCTGGTCGAGTGACCGGTAGGTGGCGTGCCCGAAGTCGTGCGCGTCGGCGCCGTGGGCCCTGCGCAGTGCGCGGGACGCCGAGTTGTCGATCTCCTCGGCGCGGGCGATCAGCTGGTTGATGCGTTTCTGGAGTGCCGCGGGATCGGTGTCCCGCTCGGTGCCCGACCCCACTGTGGGGCCCGGACTGCTGGAGTCCCGGCAGGTGACGGTCCCGTCGCCGTTGTCCCGGACGTGGATGAACGCCGCTGTCGCCTGGGACGCCGCGGCGCTGAGCTGCGTCTGCACGTCGACGAGGTCGGTGTGCGCGTCCCGGAGGACGTTGCGGACGGTCTTGGCCTGTGCCAGGGCGTCGTTGAACTCCTTGGCCGTCTTTCGCACGAACTGCCTGGTCACGGCGGCGTTGAGGCCGGCCCACCGGGCGCGGTCGGCCTTCGCCAGCATGCCGTCGTGTGCTGCGTCGTCCAGCTTGTCGAGCCGGTTGACCAGGTCGGTCCAGTCGGTCACCGCCCTGTTGAGCCCGCTGAACGAGATCTGCCGGAGGTCGGAGAAGGTCAGGGCTGGCACGGCTCGCTCCGGGTCACGTGAACTGGTCGAGGATGCGGGAGGCCGGCATCGGGCTGCCGTCCCGTTGCCGCATGGTGGCGGCGATGTGCGCCTCGTCCTCGCGGTGGCGCTTCCGGGTGTGGTCGAGGTGGTCGGAGATGTGTGCGCAGGCCTGGAGCAAGGTCCTGCGCTGGCTGTCCCAGACCTCTGCGGTGAGACTCAGGGCGGAGCCGAGGGTGAAGCCGTTGCTCTTGAGGGTTGCCGCGGCGCTGTGGCTGGACTCGCGTGCGACGTCGCCGTCCGCGCTGAACCGTTCGAAGAGCCGGTGGGCCTCGTTGCCCACGGCGCCCAGGTCGTCCTGCCGCACGGCCAGGTCCTCGGACGCCGCCGGCCCGTCGGACGCCCCCGGCCCGCCTGCCCCGCCCGGCCCGGGTGCCAGCGAGGGTTCGCCCGCTCCCGGTCCGGCGTCCAGCGCGTTCAGCCTGGTGGACTCGGCCTGCTCGGCGGCTGCCGCTCTGGCCTGCGCCCACTCCTCGTCGAAACCCACCTCGTCACCTCCGGTGTGCGCATCGGTGCGGTGTGTGACGGAGAAGCTACCAGGTGGGCAGGACACGCAGCTGTGGCGGCGCTCTCGGGGCGCGGGCGCGCACGCCCGGGCGTGCTCCGTCGAACGGGACGCCCTGTCCGGCCACCGGGGCCGACCGGACACAATGGGTCCATGACCGACTCCCTCGCTGACCCGCATGTCAGCCACTCGGCGTCGCACGGCGCACCTGACGGCCCCCGGGACATCGTGATCCTCGGCTCGACCGGGTCGATCGGCACCCAGGCCGTGGACGTGGTGCTGAACAATCCCGACCGTTTCCGGGTGACGGCGCTGTCCGCCGCCGGAGGCCAGGTGGAGCTGCTGGCGGAGCAGGCGCACCGGCTGCGGGTGCACGCGGTCGCGGTGGCCCGGGAGGACAAGGTCGCGGAGCTGCGCTCCGCGCTGCGCACCCGGTTCGGCGCCGGAGAGCCCCTGCCGGAGGTGCTGGCCGGACCGGACGCCGCCACCGAACTCGCCGGCTCGCCGTGCCACACGGTGCTGAACGGCATCACCGGTTCCATCGGGCTGCGCCCGACGCTGGCCGCGCTACGGGCCGGTCGGGTGCTGGCGCTCGCCAACAAGGAGTCGCTGATCGTCGGCGGTCCGCTGGTGAAGGCCCTGGCGGCACCGGGGCAGATCGTGCCCGTCGACTCCGAGCACTCCGCGCTGTTCCAGGCCCTGCTGGGCGGCACACGGCCGGAGGTGCGCAAGCTGCTCGTCACCGCGTCCGGCGGCCCGTTCCGGGGGCGCAGCCGCGCCGAACTCGCCGACGTCACCCCGGCGGACGCGCTCGCCCACCCGACCTGGGCGATGGGGCCGGTCATCACCGTCAACTCCGCGACGCTGGTCAACAAGGGGCTGGAGGTCATCGAGGCGCACCTGCTGTACGACGTGCCCTTCGAGCGGATCGAGGTGGTGGTCCATCCGCAGTCCTACATCCACTCGATGGTGGAGTTCGTCGACGGCTCGACGCTCGCCCAGTGCGGCCCTCCCGACATGCGGCTGCCGATCGCGCTGGGCCTGGGCTGGCCCGAGCGGGTGCCCGACGCCGGGCCCGTCTTCGACTGGTCCAGGGCGATGACGTGGGAGTTCCACCCGCTGGACGAGAAGGCGTTCCCCTCCGTGCCGCTCGCCCGTGAGGTGGGCACCCTGGGCGGCACCGCCCCGGCGGTGTTCAACGCGGCCAACGAGGAGTGCGTCGAGGCGTTTCTGGCGGGCAGGCTGCCGTTCACCGGCATCGTGGATACGGTGGCGGCTGTGGTCGAGGAACACGGCAGGCCGTCCGGAACCGGGCTGACCCTGGACGATGTCCTCGAAGCAGAGACGTGGGCGCGCATCCGCGCCCGCGAGTGGGCGGCGGCCGCTCCGAGCACCGCGGCTGCCTCGAGTACCGCAGCGGAGGTCCGCGCATGACGGCCCTGATGACCATTCTCGGCATAGTCGTCTTTGTTGTCGGCCTGCTGTTCTCCATCGCCTGGCACGAGCTGGGCCACCTGTCGACGGCCAAGATGTTCGGCATCCGGGTGCCGCAGTACATGGTGGGTTTCGGGCCGACGGTGTGGTCGCGGAGGAAGGGCGAGACCGAGTACGGCATCAAGGGCATCCCGCTCGGCGGCTACATCCGCATGATCGGCATGTTCCCGCCGGGGGACGACGGCAAGATCCGCCAGCGCTCCACGTCACCCTTCCGGGGCATGATCGAGGACGCCAGGGCCGCCGCCTACGAGGAGCTCCAGCCGGGCGACGAGAAGCGGTTGTTCTACACCCGCAAGCCGTGGAAGCGCGTCGTCGTCATGTTCGCCGGGCCGTTCATGAACCTGATCCTGGCCGTCGTGATCTTTCTCGGCGTGCTGATGACGTTCGGCGTCAACACGCAGACGACGACGGTCGCCAGCGTCTCCGACTGTGTGATCGCGGCCGGCACGAAGACGGACGAGTGCCCGGCCGGCGCGCCCGACGCGCCCGCCAAGGAGGCCGGTCTGCGGGCCGGTGACAGGATCGTCGCCTTCGACGGTGTGCCGGTCACCGAGTGGGGCGCGCTGCAGAAGCTCATCCGTGAGGCGCCGGAGACGGTCACCATCATCGTGGAGCGGGACGGCCGGACCACGGAACTGCGCGCCCAGCCGATCAAGAACACCGTGCACCGCACCGACGGCAAGGGCGGCTACGTCGAGGGCGAGTACGTCACCGCGAGCTTCCTCGGTTTCGCACCCGCGTCCGGGGTGGTCCAGCAGTCGTTCCCGCAGGCCGTCGACCGAATGGGCGACATCATGACCGGCGGCTTCCAGGCGCTGGTCGCCTTGCCGTCGAAGATCCCGGACCTGTGGGACGCGGCCTTCGCCGGCGGGGAGCGCAAGGACGACTCGCCGGTCGGGGTGGTCGGTGCGGCCCGGGTGGGCGGTGAGATCGTCACGCTCGACATCCCGGCGAGCCACCGGGTGGCGACGATGCTGTTCCTGCTCGCCGGGTTCAACCTGTCGCTGTTCCTGTTCAACATGCTGCCGCTGCTGCCGCTGGACGGCGGACACATCGCCGGCGCGCTGTGGGAGTCGCTGCGCCGCAACGTCGCCAGGGTCTTCCGGCGTCCCGACCCGGGCCCGTTCGACGTGGCGAAGCTGATGCCGGTGGCGTACGTGGTGGCGGGCGTCTTCATCTGCTTCACGTTGCTCGTGCTGGTGGCCGACGTGGTCAACCCGGTGAAGCTCGCCGGGTAGCGCCCCACCGCCGCCGGGCGTGGCGATCACCGCGCCGGTCACCCCGGGTGCCGCCCGGCGGCTCGCCCCGGTGCCGCCCGCCGACGACCGCGGGCGGCACCGCGATCGCCACGCCCGGCGAGGCCCCCGGAGGCCCGGGACGGGTGTGCGTCCCTTCCTGCCGGTGCCGTAATCTCGAAGGCGGAGCCCGCCGATCTCGGGACCGAGAACCACACCTTGGGGTTGCACCAGATGACAGCCATCGCGCTGGGAATGCCGTCCGTACCGATCAAGCTCGCCGAGCGACGCGTCAGCCGGCAGATCCAGGTCGGAACCGTGGCCGTGGGCGGCGACGCCCCCGTGTCCGTGCAGTCGATGACCACGACGCGGACCTCCGACATCGGGGCGACACTCCAGCAGATCGCCGAGCTGACCGCCTCCGGCTGCCAGATCGTCAGAGTCGCCTGCCCCACCCAGGACGACGCCGACGCGCTGCCCGTGATCGCGAGGAAGTCGCAGATCCCGGTGATCGCGGACATCCACTTCCAGCCGAAGTACGTCTTCCAGGCCATCGACGCCGGCTGCGCCGCGGTCCGGGTCAACCCCGGCAACATCAAGCAGTTCGACGACAAGGTCAAGGAGATCGCCGCCGCCGCCTCCGCCGCGTCCACGCCGATCCGCATCGGCGTCAACGCCGGCTCCCTCGACCAGCGGCTGCTGCGCAAGTACGGCCGGGCCACGCCCGAGGCGCTGGTGGAGTCGGCACTGTGGGAGTGCTCGCTCTTCGAGGAGCACGGCTTCCGCGACATCAAGATCTCCGTCAAGCACAACGACCCCGTCGTGATGGTCAACGCCTACCGGCAGCTCGCCGCGCAGTGCGACTACCCGCTGCACCTCGGCGTCACCGAGGCCGGGCCGGCGTTCCAGGGCACCATCAAGTCGGCCGTCGCGTTCGGCGCGCTGCTCTCCGAGGGCATCGGCGACACCATCCGCGTCTCGCTGTCCGCGCCGCCCGTCGAGGAGATCAAGGTCGGCAACCAGATCCTGGAGTCGCTGGGCCTGCGCGAGCGCGGCCTGGAGATCGTCTCCTGCCCGTCCTGCGGACGCGCCCAGGTGGACGTCTACAAGCTGGCCGAGGAGGTCACCGCCGGCCTGACCGGCATGGAGGTGCCGCTGCGCGTCGCCGTCATGGGCTGTGTCGTCAACGGCCCCGGCGAGGCACGGGAGGCCGACCTCGGGGTGGCGTCCGGCAACGGCAAGGGCCAGATCTTCGTCAAGGGCGAGGTCATCAAGACCGTGCCCGAGTCGAAGATCGTCGAGACGCTGATCGAAGAGGCCATGAAGATCGCCGAGCAGATGGAGACCGAAGGCGCCCTCTCCGGCGAGCCCCAGGTCTCCGTCGGCTGACCTCCGGGCATCGCGGGTGTGCTCCCGGAGCCGGAGGTAAAGTGCGGAACACCGCTCTCTGAACACTTCCACTCCCTCCGGGCCGACACGGTGAGGCTGGACCGCACGTGCTGACGACAACATCCACCAGGGCGCTGGGGCCCGGCGAACTCGACGAGGCGCTCGCCGTGCTCCAGCGGCGCCCGGTCGACAACGCCTTCGTCACCGCCCGCGTGCGGGCCTCCGGACTGGACCCCTGGCGGCTCGGCGGCGAGATGTGGGGCTGGTTCCAGCACGGCAGGCTGGAGGCGCTGTGCTACGCGGGCGCCAACCTGGTACCGGTCTGCGCCGGCCCCGAGGCGGTGCGGGCCTTCGCGGAACGCGCCCGGCGCCAGGGCCGCCGCTGCTCCTCGATCGTCGGCCCGGCCGAACCGACGGCCGCCCTGTGGTCGGCGCTGGAGCCGCACTGGGGGCCGGCCCGCGAAGTGCGCCCCAACCAGCCGCTGATGGTCACCGACACCCCTTCAACGGCGGTGGCCCCCGACCCGTACGTGCGCCGGGTCCGCAAGGACGAGCTGGAACTCGTCATGCCGGCCTGCGTGGCGATGTTCACCGAGGAGGTCGGCATCTCCCCGCTGGCCGGGGACGGCGGACTCGTCTACCAGTCCCGGGTCGCCGAACTGGTCGGCTCCGGACGCTCGTTCGCCCGGTTCGAGGACGGCCGGGTGATCTTCAAGGCCGAGATCGGCGCGGTCACCCCGCAGGCATGCCAGATCCAGGGTGTGTGGGTGGCGCCCGACCGCCGCGGCCAGCGGCTCTCCGAGACGGGCATGGCGGCCGTGCTGCGGTACGCCCTCGCCGAGGTCGCCCCCGTCGCCAGCCTGTACGTCAACGACTTCAACACGGCGGCCAGGGCGTCCTACCGACGGGTCGGCTTCCGCGAGGTCGGCGCCTTCATGAGCGTGCTCTTCTGACCGTCCGTCCCCGCGGCGCCCGGGCCGCCGCCGCGCGGCGTGGTCCGCCCGACGCGGCAGCACGGTCCGCCGCCCGCCTCCGGGGCCGCGCCCATCGGACCGGCCGCGCCACCCGGTTAGGGTGCGTTCATGCAGCATGACGTCGTGGTCGGCCCCCTGGACCTTGCCGCTCGAGTGGACGAGGCGCTCGCCGTGCAAGCGCTCGCCTTCGGGCTCACCGACGACGAGATCGACGTACGCCGCCCGCTCGTGCTGCGTCACCTCGCCGTGCCGGGAGCCCGCGCGCTGGGCGCCACCACCGCCGAGGGCCGGCTGGTGGGCTTCGTCTACGGCCTGCCCTACGACCGCACGCAGTGGTGGTCCACCGTCGTCGAGCCCTATCTGCGTGCGGCGGGCAACGCCGACTGGCTGCGGGACGCCTTCGTCATCACCGAGCTGCACGTCCACCCGGCCTACCACCGGCACGGCATCGGCCGACGGCTGATCACCGAGCTGACCGACGCGGCCACCGAGCCGCGCTCCCTGCTCTCCGCCCTCGACACCGACAGCCCGGCCCGCCGGCTCTACCGGGCGCTCGGATACCGCGACCTGGCCAACGGCGTGCGCTTCCCGAGCGCCGCCAGCCCGTACGCGGTCATGGGGGCGCCGCTGCCGCTGCGTCGCCGAAGCGATTAGTCTTCCCCCATCCACCCCGTTTCACGGTCCGCAATCAGGAGAACCACCATGGCAGCCCGAGTCCAGCGCTTGTCCCGCACGATGCTGAAGACACTGCGCGACGACCCGGCCGACGCCGAGACCCTCAGCCACAAACTGCTGGTGCGCGCCGGATACGTCCGCCGCACCGCCGCCGGGGTGTGGACCTGGCTGCCGCTCGGGAAGACGGTGCTGGAGAACGTCTCACGCATCGTCCGTGAGGAGATGGACGCCATCGGCGGTCAGGAGGTGCTGCTGCCCGCCCTGCTGCCGAAGGAGCCCTACGAGGCGTCCGGCCGCTACGAGGAGTACGGCGACCTGCTGTTCCGCCTCACGGACCGCAAGGGTGCCGACTACCTGCTCGGCCCCACCCACGAGGAGATCTTCACCCAGCTGGTCAAGGACCAGTGCTCGTCCTACAAGGACCTGCCGGTGATCCTCTACCAGATCCAGACCAAGTACCGCGACGAGGCCCGCCCCCGCTCGGGCATCCTGCGCGGCCGCGAGTTCCAGATGAAGGACTCCTACTCCTTCGACGTCTCCGACGAGGCGCTGGCCGAGTCCTACGCCCTGCACCGCGCCGCCTACACCCGGATCTTCGAACGCCTCGGCCTGGACTACCGCGTGGTCTCCGCCGTGTCCGGAGCCATGGGCGGATCCGCCTCCGAGGAGTTCCTCGCGCCGGCCGAAGCCGGCGAGGACACCTTCGCGGACTGCCCGGCGTGCGACTTCGCCGCCAACACCGAGGCCGTCACCACCACCGTGGCGCCCACCTCCACCGAGGGCCACCCGGCGGTGGAGGAGCTGGACACCCCCGACACCCCCACCATCGAGACGCTCGCCGCGCACCTCGGGGTGGACGCCGCCGCGACCCTGAAGAACCTGCTGGTGAAGGTGGACGGTGAGATCGTCGCCGTCGGTGTGCCCGGCAACCGCGAGGTGGACCTGGGCAAGCTCGCCGAGCACCTGGCGCCCGCCACCGTCGAACTGGTCACCGCGGACGACTTCACCGGCCGCCCCGAACTGGTCCGCGGCTACGTCGGGCCGCAGGGGCTGGAAGGCGTCCGCTACCTCGCCGACCCGCGCGTCGCCCCCGGCACCTCCTGGATCACCGGCGCCAACAAGGACGGCAAGCACGCCCGGAACGTGGTCTGCGGCCGGGACTTCACCGTCGACCAGTACCTCGACGTGGTCGTCGTCGAGAGCGGCGACCCCTGCCCCGCCTGCGGCACGGGTCTGCACCTCGACCGGGCCATCGAGATCGGCCACATCTTCCAGCTCGGCCGCAAGTACGCCGACACCTTCCAGCTCGACGTGCTCGGCCAGAACGGCAAGCCGGTCCGCGTCACCATGGGCTCCTACGGCATCGGCGTCTCCCGCGCGGTGGCCGCCCTCGCCGAGCAGACCGCCGACGACAAGGGCCTGTGCTGGCCCGCCGCGATCTCCCCGGCCGACGTGCACATCGTCGCCGCGGGCAAGGCCGTACAGATCGAACTCGCCGTCGAGATCGCCGAGAAGCTCGGTGCGGCGGGCGTGCGCGTCATCGTCGACGACCGGACGGGCGTCTCACCCGGCGTCAAGTTCACCGACGCGGAACTCATCGGCGTGCCGCAGATCCTGGTCGTCGGTCGGGGCGCGCCGCAGGGCCTCGTGGAGCTGAAGGACCGTCGCAGCGGCGAGCGCGAGGAGCTCCCCGTCGACGACGCCCTGGCCCGCTTCGCCCGCTGAGCCCCCGCCGGCGCCCGCAGCCGTCAGCCCCCGCGCCGCGCGACG
>NZ_BAAHCA010000034.1:0-17430 GCF_054776295.1 Streptomyces sparsus | reverse complement strand
CGGCGATGTCGTCGCGCAACGCGACGGCCAGGCCGTTGCGGTCGCCCAGGTCGCGTGCCGTGGTGACGCCGGTGCGCAGCAGTCGCAACGCCCGGTCGGCCATGCCGGCGCTCACCGTGGCGTCGTCGGCCTCGATCAGGCCGGCGACCGGGTCGGGGCCGGCGTCCAGCGCCAGGTGGACGTGCGCGTCGATGAGTCCGGGAAGCAGCGTGCCGTCGGGGTGGTCGAACCTGCGGGCACCGGCCGGAGCACGGGCTTCCACGTCCGGGCGGGGGCCGCTGTCCGCGATGGCGCCGTCGCGGACGAGCACCGCCCCGTCGGTCATCTGCCGGCCGTTCGGGCCGGTCACCATGCGTCCGGCCGAGACCAGTGCCTCCACGGCGGTTCCCCTCTCTCTGCACGTCTCTCTGCACGGATGCGGCTGCGAACGTGAGGTGCGGGCCGGTGGCGGTCACCCGCAGGCGTGGCCGTCGTTACGGGCCGACCCAGTCCAGCCCGTTGCCACAACAGGCCGAATCCGTACCGGCGAATCGGTACCAGTCGAACCAGTACCGGCCGGCTCAGTACAGGTCGACGATGCTGGGTGGGGCGAACACGTGCCGGGCGCGGTGCTCGTCACCGAGGCGGGTGACGGCGGCGGCCCGGACGCTGCCCGGGGGCTCGGCGGCGATGGCCTGCCGGTGGCCGGCGCAGCCGGCACAGTGGGGGATCCAGGCGGTGAGCTGCGCCGCGTGGATGTCGGCCATGTGCTGGGCGAGGGTGATCTGTGTTCCGACGACACTGTCCATCGGGTCGAAGTCGATGCCCGGTTCGCAGGACAGCCTCAGCTCCTCGGTCTGCTCCTGCGCCCGCTTCATCGACCGGTACAGGCCGGCGCAGTCGCGGCAGCCCCACATCCAGACGGGCGGCAGAGGCCATTCGTCCTCGGGCCTGGTCTCGTCGGCGCTCATGCCAGCCACGGTAGACCGCGTGGCGCGCGGACACGGCCGATCCGGTCAACTGCTGCCGATCGACCCGCTCGCACGCCCGGTCGTTTGTTCGCCCGAGCACATCCGCCCGCGCGACCGCCGGCATCCGGTGCGGCTGGAGCCCTGGTCGACGGCGCCGGACGAGCGGGCCGCGAACGAGGTCCTGGTGGCCGACGCCGACGGCCTGCGGGCCGTGCACCTCCCCGTGCCGGCAGAGGAGTTCGCCTCTCCCCGGCCGCGGTTCGACGTCGTGGTGGGACCCGTGGACGGCCAGGGGGATAGAGTCGACGTCGTGGTGAGCGCACACACTCCGGTGAGGGACTTTCTCCTCCAGGCTGACCGGCTCGGCCCGCCGGCCGCCGCCGACCGCAAGCGGCGGACACTGCTGCCCGGCGAGCGGACCCGCGTCCGGGTCGGTGGCTGCGGCCCCGTCGACGTCCAGGACGTGCGGGCCGCCCTGTTCAGCGTGGACGTGGTGTGAGCGCCCCGGTGGCCCGGGTCACCATCAAGGACGTCGCCGCCCGGGCCGGAGTGTCCAAGGGCGCGGTGTCGCTCGCCTTCAACCACAAGTCCGGCGTCTCGCAGGCCACCCGGGAGCGGATCTTCGAGGCGGCCCGGGAGCTGGGCTGGGCCCCCAACCTGACCGCACGCAGCCTCTCCAGCCAGCGCGTCGACATCGTCGGCCTGGCCCTGTGCCGGCCCGCTCGGCTGCTGGGCCTGGAGCCCTTCTACATGGACTTCATCTCGGGCATAGAGAGCGTGCTCGTGGACCGCTCCTGCTCGCTGCTGCTGCGCCTGGTCCGCGACCTCGACGAGGAGGTCGCCCTCTACCGCACGTGGTGGCGGGGCCGGATGATCGGCGGGGCCGTTCTCGTCGACTTCCACGAGAACGACCCGCGGGTGCCCGCCCTGGAGTCGATCGGCCTGCCGGCCGTCGCGGTGGGCCACCCGTCGCTGACCGGATCGTTCCCCTCCGTCTGGACGGACGACGCCACCGCCGCGGCGGAAGCCGTCCGCTACCTGGCCGCGCTCGGCCACCGCCGCATCGCCCGGGTCGGCGGCCCGTCGGGACTGGGACACTGCGCCATCCGCGCGGCCGCCTTCGAGACAACGATGCGTGAACTCGGCCTGCCCCCCGGCCGGCAGATGGCGACGGGGTTCGACGAGAAGGAGGGCGCCCGGGCCACCCGGTCCCTGCTGCTGGCCACCGACCGTCCCACCGCCATCGTCTACGACAACGACATCATGGCCGTCGCCGGAGCGGGCGTCGCCGCCGAGATGGGCTTCGTCGTACCCGACGACGTCTCGCTGCTGGCGTGGGACGACTCGCAGCTGTGCCGGATCACCCACCCCACCCTGTCCGCGATGAGCCATGACGTGCACCACTTCGGCGCGGAGGTGGCCCGTGCCCTCTTCGGCGTCATCGACGGCACGCACAGCGGCTCCCTCCAGATGCCGACGCCGTCCCTCACCCCCCGCGGCTCCACCGCCCCGGCGCCACAACTGCCCTGAGCTCGTCTTCCCCTGCCACCGGTCGGTCTGCCCGGCACCCGCATGCGGCCCAGCCACCGGCGGCAGGTCTCGGTGGTGACGGGCGAAAGGGCTCAGGAGCGGAGACCTCGACGAGGAGCCGGGGCAGCAGGCCCACGTCCTCCGCGGGAGGTTAATGCGTCGACAGCGCCGCTCGGCACGCGGCAGAGTAGCCGGCCATGACGAGCAGTGAGCTGTGGACCCGCGCGACCGCTGACCGTTATGACGCCCAGGAGACCGAGATGTCCTCGGCCGCCGTTCTCGGGCCGACCCTCGACTTCCTCGCGGAGCTTGCCGGAGACGGCCGGGCACTGGAGTTCGCCATCGGGACCGGACGGGTGGGCGTTCCGCTCCGGGAACGCGGCGTGCCGGTGGCGGGCATCGAACTGTCCGAGCACATGGCAGCGGTGCTGCGGCGCAAGATCAACGAGGACACGCTCCCGGTGGTCATCGGGGACATGGCCACCACCGTCGTTCCCGGCAGGTTCACCCTGGTCTATCTCGTCTACAACACCATCACGAACCTGCTCACGCAGGACGAGCAGGTGGAGTGCTTCCGGAACGCCGCACGTCATCTGGAGCCCGGCGGCCGATTCGTCATCGAGCTGGGCGTGCCACCGCTGCGGTTCCTGCCGCCCGGCCAGGTCGCGGTGCCGTTCGACGTCTCCGAGCGGCATCTCGGCTTCGACACCTTCGACCTCGTCGAGCAGGTCCTCGTCTCGCACCACTTCGTCCGCGACGGCGACGACGGCCACTACCGCCACGACAACTCCCGGCACCGCTACGCCTGGCCGGCGGAACTCGACCTGATGGCACGGATCGTCGGGCTCGCGCTGGAACGTCGCGTCGCGGACTGGGACGGGGCGCCGTTCACCCAGGACTCCGCGAAACACGTCTCCGTGTGGCGCAAGCCGACCTGAGGTCGGCCCTCGATGTCGGGTCCGTGCTCACCGGACTGCGGCGTCGTGCACGTCGGCCCGTCTGCCGGGGAGATTCCCGGTAGACGGGCCGACGTCAGTCCTGGGCGCAGGCGCCGAGGTCAGTTCTTGGCGCAGGTGGTGCCGTTGAGGCGGAAGGTTGCCGGGGTGCCGTTGCCGCCGGCGGAGGAGCCGCTGAGACCGAAGCTCACCGTGCCGCCGGCCGGGATCGTCTCGGTCCACGGCTCATGGGTGGCTCGCAGTTGTGAGCCCTGCTGGCTGACCTTCGCGTTCCAGGAGGAGGTGAGCGTCTGGTCGCCGGGGAAGGCGAAGTCCAGTTGCCAGCCCCTGACGTCGGTGTCCCCGGTGTTGCGGACGGTCACGTCGGCGTTGAAGCCGCTGCCCCAGTCGGTGAGCCGGTAGCTGACCTCGCAGCTGCCCGTGGCGGGGCCGTCTGCTGTGGTCACCCGCACCTGCGGTGAGCGGTCGGAACGGTTGCCCGCCGCGTCGCGGGCGTAGACGGCGAAGGTGTAGTCGGTGGACGGGGTCAGCCCGGTGAGGGTGGCGCTGTTGGTGGCGCTCGTCGCGACGCGGGTCTCCTGCGTGCCGTCGACGCGCACGACGTCGTAGGCGGTCACCGCGGTGTTGTCGGTCGCGGCCGGCCAGCTGAGCTTGGCGCTGCCGGAGCCGACATCGGACGCGGTCGGCGCGCCGGGCGAGGTGGGCGCCTCGGTGTCGCTGCCGCCGCCGTCGGAGTAGACACTCGCCTCGCGGGACGTCTCCTTGACACCGTCGGCCCCGTGGAAGAAGCGCTCACCCCAGGGCGTGAGGCGGGAGGCGTCGAAACCGGTCGACATGTCGAGGTACTCGACGCCGCCGCCGTTGCCGCTCCACGACCAGCCCAGGTAGCCGAGGCCCAGCTGCCGGGCGGTGGCCATGATCGCGTCCTCGTCCGGGTTGCCGTCCGAGTGGTCGTGTCCGAACTCGCCGACGTGAATCGGAAGTCCGGCGGACACAAACCGGTTCAGGTAGTCCCGCACCTCGTTCGCGGTGTCGAAGACCCCGTACATGTGGATGGAGAAGACGGTGTTGCGGTCGGGGTCTGCGGCGAAGACCTCCGCCGCGTTGTCCCGCATCGTGAAGGACCAGTCCTGCCCCCAGTTCGGAGCGTCCGCCATGAGGGTGTGCGAGAAACCGGCAGCTCTCATTCGGCTTATAGCGGCGGACGTGTCGGAGGCCCATGTGCCGTAACCGGCGTTTCCGTAAGGCTCGTTGCCGAGGTTGAGCATGACGTACCTCTCCTGGCCCTGGACGGCGTCCTTCACCTCCAGCCAGTAGTCGACCGCGCGGGAGAGGGAGACCGCTCCGTCCTGCTCGCCGTACCCGGTGGTGTCGTGCACCTCCAGCACGCAGACCAGCCGGTTGGCCTTGCACTGCCGCACGACCTCCGACACGTCCGCGGTGTCGTTCTTCGTCCAGCGGTCACCCGAACTCAGGACGACACGAACGGAGTTGGCGCCCAGTTTCTTGACGTCGGCCAGGGCCTGCGCGGTCCGGTCGGTGTACCAGGCGTGCGGGTGGTTGACGCCCCTCAGGACGAAGTCGTTGCCGTTGGCGTCCAGCAGCCGACCGTCGCTGACGTGGAACCCGGCAGCGGAATCCGGTGCTCGCGGCGTCTCGGCGGCCTGTGCCGAGGCGGGCACGGTCAGCAGTGAGGCGGCCAGAGCCAGCAGCGCTCCCGCCGCGGTGGCCAGTTTCCTTCTCATTCGTCGCTCTCCCAACGTGGTGGCGCGCGCCGGCGGCCGGTGTGCCCCGGGCGTGCGGAACTGCCGTTCCTTGCAGGTGCGGTGCTCCCGGCTCGGGTGGCAACGACCTCGAAGACGCACGGGTCGTTCCTTCGGGCAGCGGCGGCCGGTGACAGGCCGACGGAGCTCAGGTGTGCGGCCGGGCGCGAATTCCCACCGGGCGTGGCGACGGTGAACCGCTGCGGTCGTCGAATCACGGCCGTTCGATGACTGGCCGACCGCGACGCGTGAAACCGAAGCGAGCGCTGTGCCGGGGGAGTTCGGAGTGCGTGGGGTGACTGGGAGAGAGATTAGGGCGAGTCACCGACCGAGACAACAGGTGCAACCAAACCGGTTAAGTAGGCGAGTCGGCCGCTCGGCCGTCCGGATGCTGGGCCGCCGGAGGGGATCCGCGGCTGCGTGGTTGAGGCGGCTCAGGGGCCCGGGCTCAGCGGCACCCATGCGACGCCTCGGAGCCCGGCTGGGTGCGTCTGGGGGCCCGGTTCGCCCGGGGACGGGTCAGGCGGGCTGGCGGACCGGGCGGAATCGTGCCCGGAGGCCCGCGGGTGCGAGTCGGTCGACGAACGCCGGGGTGGCCGAGGAGGCGTTCGGCGACTCGATGGTGAAGCGCTGAGCCAGCCTGGAGGTGGCCAGCGTGAGCTGCCGCATGGCCAGCGCCGACCCCAGGCAGACCCGTGGGCCGGCTCCGAACGGGAGGTAGGCGGTGCCCGGTGCCGGTCGCCCGGCCGACCACCGGGCAGGGTCGAACTCGTCCGGGCGCTGCCACCACCGCGGATCCCGGTGGATCAGGTACGGGACGAGCAGCACGTCGTCGCCGGGGCGGAGCGACCACTCTCCCAGCGTGGTGGCCGTGCGGGCGGTGCGCGTCATCAGCCACGCGGGAGGGTGGAGCCGGAGTGTCTCCCTGACCACGGCGTCGGCCAGGGGGAGCCGTGCCGACGGCACGTCACCGGGGCCCGACGCGTCGGCCTCGTCCCGGAGTTCGGCGGTGAGCCGTGGCCGGAGCGCGAGTTCCCGCACGAGGGAAGTGAGCGCGGCGGCGGGCACACCGTGGCCGCCCATGAGCACGCTGCGGAGCGTCGCCGCCACGGCGTCGTCCGGCATCGACGGAGCGGCATCGAGCAACGAGTCGAGCAGGTCGTCCGGGGCCGTCCCGGCGCGGGTCGCGCGACGCTGCCGGACGATGCCGGTGAGTGTCCCGGCGAAACGCTGGTGCGTGCGGGCGAAGCGGCGGTGGCGGGGGAGCGGCAGCCAGGCGGGGAAGTCGTAGGACGCCGTGGCGAAGGGCTGGGTGGCGCGGGCGCTCTCGGAGAGCAGGTCGGGGATGCCGGCGGAGTCACGGCCGAAGCAGTACGTGGCGATCATCCGGGCGGTGAAGGTGCTCATCATGGAGAGCACGTCGACGTCACGTCCGTGGGTGGACGCCGTGAGCGCATCGAGGGTTTCGACGACCCGGCCGTCCGTCGCGGCCGACGCCGAGCGGCTGAGCCCCGGCCATGTCGTACGGCGTACGGGCATCCAGTCGGCGGCCTGTGCGGTGGCCCGGTCGAGGTCCCGCCGGGTGTCGAAGGGCGCCAGTTCCGTCACGAAGTCGGGACCCGTGCGGATGAGCGCCTGGTGGGCCAGCTCGGGGTCGATCACGAAGACCGTTCGGTCGTCGTAGGAGAAGACGTCACCGTACTGGCGGTGGCAGCGCCGGAGGAAGCCGACGCGGTCGGCTTCGTACTGGGAGGTGTTGCCTGTCAACCAGTGCCCGCGCGGGCCCGGTGGCTGCTTGTGCTCCGTGCCGCGTGCCATCCTGCCTCCCGGCTGATCGCAGGATTCCCGGGCAGGAATCCTGCGATCAGTGACTTCCCGCGGTTACCGATGGACGTGGCTCTCGGAAGGGGAAATCGGCTTAGCGGTGGTGGTAGGGCCAGTAGATGTAGCGTCCGCTGACACGCTTTCTGCCGAGAAGACGCGTTGCCAGGTGCCGTGTGCGTCGCATGAACACCTCACTGTGTCCGAAGGGCAAACCTTTGTGCGATCGTGGCACGACGGATCGCGGCCACGCAATACGGCGATCGGCAAAGGGCCCACGACCGGGGGGAGTTGGGCCCGGACTCATGCGTCGCACTCCGTGAGCGGCTGCCGGCCTCCGGCCGGTCGCGGTCGGCCGCTGACCACTACTTCGGGTCGCGGTGGAAGCGCGACGTGGACCAGGCGTAGCCGAGCACGGCCAGTCCCAGGCACCAGGCGGCGGCCAGCCACCCGTTGTGGCCGATCCCGGTGCCCAGCAGCAGCCCGCGCAGGGTCTCGATGGCCGGGGTGAACGGCTGGTACTCGGCAATCGGCTGGAACCAGCCCGGCATCGCGTCGACCGGGACGAAGGCGCTGGAGACGAGCGGCAGGAAGATCAGCGGCAGTGCGTTGTTGCTGGCCGCCTCGGCGTTCGGGCTGACCAGGCCCATGCCGACCGCTATCCAGGTGAGCGCCAGGGCGAACAGGACCAGCAGCCCGAACGCCGCGACCCACTCCACGACCGTGGCGTCCGTGGACCGGAAGCCGATGGCCACCGCGACGGCTCCGACCAGGACCACGCTCACCACGCACTGCAGCACGCTGCCGACGACGTGCCCGACGAGCACCGATCCGCGGTGGATCGCCATCGTGCGGAAGCGGGCGATGATGCCCTCGCTCATGTCCGTGGCGACGGACACCGCGCTGCCGATCGTGGTGCCGCCGATGGTCATCAGCAGAATGCCCGGCACGAGGTAGGCGACGTACTCCGACCGGTCCGACCCGCCGCCACTGAGGCCGGCGCTCATCACGTCGCCGAAGAGGTAGACGAAGAGCAGCAGCAACATCACCGGCGTGAGCAGCAGGTTCAGCGTCATGGACGGGTAGCGCCGCGCGTGCAGCAGGTTCCGCCGCAGCATCGTGGACGAGTCGCGCACAGCGAGGGAGAGGGAGCTCATCGGACATCCTCCTGGGACTGGTGGGGCACGCCGGCGCCGGTGAGGGCGAAGAACACGTCGTCGAGGTCGGGGGTGTGCACGGTCAACTCGTCCGCCTCGACTCCGGCCGAGTCCAACCAGTCGAGAAGTGAGCGCAGTTCGCGTTGGCTGCCGTCGCTGGGTATCTGGAGGGACAGCGCCTCGTCGTCCCTGGAGACCTCGCGGAGCGCGGCGGCGGCGCTCCGGTACGCGGACGGATCGGTGAAGCGGAGACGCACGTGTCCGCCGGGGACCATTCGCTTCAGCTCGTCGGCGCTTCCCACGGCCGCGATCCTTCCGTCGTTCAGCACGGCGACGCGGTCGGCGAGCTCGTCGGCCTCCTCCAGGTACTGGGTGGTGAGCAGGACGGTGACACCGCCGGTGACGAGTTCACGGATGATCTGCCACATGGTGTGCCGACTGCGCGGGTCGAGGCCGGTGGTCGGCTCGTCGAGAAAGATGATCCGCGGGCTGCCGACGAGGGTCATGGCGATGTCGAGGCGGCGCTTCATGCCGCCGGAGTAGCTCTGCGCGGGCTTCCCGGCGGCGTCCCGAAGGTCGAACCGCTCCAGCAGCTCGGCGGTGACGCGCCGCCCCTCGCGCTTGGGCAGGTGGTGCAGGTCCGCCATGAGCAGCATGTTCTCCTCGCCGGTGATCAGGTTGTCGACGGCGGAGAACTGCCCGGTGACGCCGATCGCGGCCCGCACTCCGTCCGGTGAGGTGGCGACGTCGTGCCCCGCGACCTGGGCCTGCCCGCCGTCGGCGGTGATGAGCGTGGACAGGATCTTCACCACGGTGGTCTTGCCGGCACCGTTCGGCCCGAGCAGCGCGAACACGGACCCGGCGGGGATGCGCAGATCGATGCCGTCGAGCACGGCCCGGTCGCCGTACGACTTGCGCAGGCCGGAGGCGGAGACGGCGGCCGGTACAGGCGAGCCATCGCGTCGATTGGACGTGGACATGACAGATGAAGGCATGGGGGTCCTCCCGTTGCGGAAGCGGAATCGGAAGAGGTGGAAGGCGCTGAAGGGTGAGGAATGAGCGAGGGGCGAGTGAGTGCGGAGCGGGGTGGCGCAGGGGGTGTCAGACCGTGGCGCGGCGGATGTCGATGTTGCCGTACCGGGTGCGGGCGCGGACCTTGACGGTGTCCTCGGCTTCCTCCGGGGCCTCGGACGCGGCGAGCGTGTTGCGCACCTGGCCGGCAGTCGAGCTGACGTCGAGCCAGGCGGCGGTGCCCTCGCGGACACCGACCTCGATGGCGCCGTACGAGGTCTCCAACTGGACTGTGCCCCGAGCCACTTCCGCCACCCGGAGGGTGCCGTGGGCGGTGGTGGCGGTGACCGAGTCCTCCGCGCGCCGGATCTCGATGTCGCCGTTGGCGCCGCGCACCCGCAGTTCACCGGTCGCTGCGCCGACGGTCGTGGTGCCGTGCGAGTTCTTGAGGACGGCGGGCCCGTCGACGAGGCCGACGCGCAGGCTGCCGGAGCTGGTGGTGATCTCGGCCGTGCCCTCGACCCGGTCCACGCTGATCGAACCGTGTGAGGCGGTCAGCTGGAGCGGGCCGGTCGTGTCGAGGCGGACGTCGCCGGAGGAGGTCTTCACGCGCACCTCTCCGAGTCGTCCCTCGCCGAGTACCTGCACCCAGGCTCCGGTCGTGTCGATGCGTGAGCCCGTGGGGAGTTCGACCGCCACGTCGACGGTGCCGGTGCGACCGAACAGGTTGGACTTGGGCGTCCTGATGGTCAGTGCGCCGTTCGTGTACCTGACCTCGGTCTGGTCGGCCGCCCGTACGTCCTGGTCCCGCTTCGGGTCGCGGGGCCGCACCTCGACGACGGTGTCGGCACGGTCGCCCGCGGTGAACTGGAGGGATCCGGCCTCCACGTGCGCCGTGGCCGAGATCGGTTCGGGAGTGTCGAAAGAAGGCATGGCTGTCCCGTCCTCTTGAGGCTTCTGGACGTCCCCGCTGGTGGGACGTGGTGTGAGTGAAGTTGCGGGTGAGGTGGTGCGGGTGAGGTGGCGCGGGCGGGCGCGCGGGCGCCGCTAGCGCACCCAGCCCGTGAAGCTCTGTCCGACGGTCTGCGCCTTCTCCGTCGGCCGCGGCCGGTTGCCGCCGTCGACCGCAGCCGACACGGCGCGCACCAACCACGCGTTGACCGACAGGCCCTCGCGGTTCGCGGCCTCTTCGGCGCGGGCCTTGAGGTGGGCAGGCAGGCGCAGGTTGACGCGGGCGGTGCCGCCCTCGTCCCCGTCGGCCGGGACCGGGGCCGTGAGGTGCTCGACGGGCGCGTCCGGCTCCGCGTGAGCGTCGCCGTGGGGGAGCGGCAGCGTCACCACGAAGTCCGGGTCGAGCCCGCGCAGGCGTACGTCGACCGAGCCGGGGGCGAGTTCGCGGGTGATCTCGCCCATCGCGGCGGAGAGCACGTTGAGCATCGTCAGGCGGACTGCCGATTCCAGTGGGGTGGTGAGGCGCCCGGCCAGCTCGCGTGCTTCCTCGCCGCCGGCTTCGGCGGCCACCGTGAGTTCGTGGCGGATGGTGTCGACATACGGCGTGAGGTCCATGACGCCATAGTGGCACCACTCTGGCGTCATGTGCAAGCCGTGTGGCGGCTTTTCTGGTCGGGGTGCGCGGTTGGCCGCCGTGAGCTGCGGAAACGCGGTGCATCTACCTGGTGGAGTGTGGGGTGTTCTGCGGGTCGGGGTTTCAGGTGGTGCCGAAATGGAACCTCGTGGCACTGTCTGGCGCTGGGTGATGCCAGATGGTGCCACGCGGTGTCCATCAAGGTCGGTCGGTACCGATCAAGGTCGAGCGGCACCAGTCGGAGGTCGGGTGGTGTGGTGCCGTGCGAGCCACGAGGGGTGGCGATTCTCCCCGCCGCGCGGTTGTCGCACGCTGCACCATGGGCCGCCTCAGGGGCTGTGTGTCAGGAGAGCGTGCTCAGCATGCTGCGCTCGAAGGGCTTCAGCTCGTCCGTACGGTCGCTGAGCACCTTGCGCACCCACTCGGGGTCGCCCAGCAGGGCCCGGCCGACCGCGATGACGTCGAACTCGTCCCGCTCCAACCGGTCCAGCAGCCCGTCGATGTCCGTGACGCCGCCGCGCTCCCCTTGGAACGCGCGGGTGAACTCGTTGTCGAGGCCGACCGAACCGACGCTGATCGCCGGCTTGCCGGACAGCTTCTTCGCCCAGCCCGCCAGGTTGAGGTCCGAACCCTCGAACTCGGGCAGCCAGTAACGCCGCGTCGAGCAGTGGAACGCGTCCGCTCCCGCCTCGCTCAGGGACGTCAGCAGCTCCTCCAGCTCCTCCGGGGTCTCGGCGACCTTCGCGTCGAACGCGCCCATCTTCCACTGCGACATGCGGAAGAGGATCGGGAACTCCGGCGAGACCGCGGCCCGGCAGGCCGCGACGATCTCCCGCGCGAAACGCGCCCGGGACGCCAGGTCGCCACCGTAGGCGTCGGTGCGCCGGTTGGTGTGCGACCACAGGAACTGGTCCACGAGGTAGCCGTGCGCGCCGTGGATCTCCACGCCGTCGAAACCGTTCGCCTCCGCGGCGGCCGCCCCGGCGGCGAAGGCGCCGATGACCGCGTCGATGTCCGCGCCCGTCATGGACCGGCCCGGCTCGGAGTCGTCCAGCGGAACACCCGAGGGGCCGACGCGCGGCGCGTCGGGGACCGGCCCCTTGCCGGCGACGCGGGCCATGCCGACGTGCCAGAGCTGCGCCATGATCCGCCCGCCCTCACGGTGGACCGCCGCGGCCACCCGGGTCCAGCCCGCCAGTGCGTCGTCCCCGTGGAAGCGGGGCACCCGGTCACTCGTGCCCGCCGAGTCGTGGCCCACGTACGTGCCCTCGGTGATGATCAGCCCGACGCCGCCGGCCGCCCGGCGCGCGTAGTACTCGGCGACGTCCTCGCCCGGCACGCCGCCGGGAGAGAACTCACGCGTCATCGGCGCCATCGCGATCCGGTTCGCCAGGGTCAGGCCCCCGAGAGAGACAGGACGTACGAGTACGTTCCGGGCGCGTGCCGCTGTGCTGCTGGGCATCAGAAATCCACCTTCGGTCGACAACAGGACCGGTCGCGAGCAGGACCGGTCCGTTCCGTGCAACCAGGCACTCCGGCCGACAATTCCGTTCGGCGATCGCACATTCCAGCCCCTGCGGACGCCCCGTCCGTACGCTCGGTCAGCGTACGGGCACGATGGGTGGATCTGTCGTCGGTCGCCCACCAGGCTGGACGGCCTCAGCCCGAGCCCGCGTGAACGAACCTGGAGGGGCCGCGCATGACCACGGACGACATCGCAGCGGACGCAGATCCGACGGCAGCCGACTGCGAACGAGAACCGGGGCCGTCGGACAGCCTGCGGACCTTCGGCGCCGTCGTCCAGGCGCTGCGCGAACACGCCGGACTCAGCAGGGTGGAGTTCGGCGTGTGTGTCAGCTACTCGAAACACACCGTCGAATCGGTGGAGTTGGGGCGACGCATGCCCGACCAGTCGTTCGTCGAGCGTGCCGAGGAGGCGCTCGGCAACACGGGGGCGCTGCGCAGAGCGGCCAAACACCTCACCCGGGGACACCCCGGGCTCGCGGCCTGGTTCCGGCAGTGGGCCCGCCTGGAACGCGTGGCGATCAGCCTCAGCACCTATGAATGCCGCCTGGTGCCTGGTCTGTTGCAGACGGAGGGTTACGCCCGGGCGGTCTTCGACAACGCCATCCCGTTGTTGACCGACGAGCAGATGGAGTCACAGGTCGGCTCACGTCTCGAACGACAGCAGATGCTTCGCGAGCGTGTCACCGTCCCCTTCAGCTTCATCGTTGAGGAGTCCGTCCTCCGGAGCCGCCTCGGTGGGGCGGCGGTGATGCGCGAACAGCTCGACCGGGTCCTCGACTTCGTCTCGGCCCGCCACGTGACCATGCAGGTGATGCCGACCGAAGCGGAGGCCCACGCATGTCTGGACGGACCGTTGAGGCTCATCGAGACCGTTGACGGTCGCCGCCTCGCCTATTCGGAGGGGCAGCAGAACGGGCGGCTGATCACTGACGCAAAAGAGGCGAGGCTGCTCCAACTGCGCTATGACACACTGCGGTCGCAAGCCCTGAACCCCCAGGAGTCCCGATCTCTGGTGGAGCGACTGCGAGGAGCGCTATGAGCAAGAACGAACTCGCCTGGTTCAAGTCCAGCCACAGCGGAACCCAGGGCGACGACTGTGTGGAGGTGGCGGTCGCCGGGGGCGCCGTGCACGTGCGGGACTCCAAGGACGTGGCGCGTCCCGGTTTCGCCGTCGGCACCGACGGCTGGGCCCGGTTCGTGCGGCACCTCGCCGACGGCTGAGACGCGCCCGTGATGGCGGACGGGTCCCGGTCGGACCGCGTCCGCCACCGGCGGGAGGGAGCGTCAGGCGTGCTGGAGGTAGCGCTTCGCGACCTCCGCCAGGACCTCACCGCCGTCCCGGGCCCATAGTTCCTCGTTGAAGAGTTCCACCTCGATCGGTCCGCGGTAGCCGGCGTTGTCCACCCGTTCGCGCCATGCCCGCAGGTCGATCACGCCGTCACCCAGTTGCCCCCGCCCGGTGAGCACGCCGGCGGGCAGGGGAGTGGTCCAGTCGGCGAGCTGGAACGAGTGGACGCGCCCCGCGGCGCCCGCGCGGGCCACCGCCTCGGGAGCCCGGTCGTCCCACCAGACGTGATAGGTGTCCACGACCACGCCCACCTGCTCGGCGGGGAACGGCTCCGCGAGGTCGAGAGCCTGGTGCAGTGTGGAGACCACGCAGCGGTCCGCCGCGTACATGGGGTGCAGTGGCTCGATGGCCAGGCGCACCCCGCGCTCACCCGCGTAGGGGGCGAGGACCTCCAGGGCGTCCGCGACGCGGGTTCTCGCGGCACCGAGATCACCGCCGTCCGCCGGCAGCCCGCCCGACACCAGCACCAGCGTGTCCGTGCCCAGCGTCACCGCCTCGTCCACGGCCGCCCGGTTGTCGTCCAGCGCCCGGGCCTGCTGCTCCGGGTCGGTCGCGGTGAGGAACCCGCCCCGGCACAGCGTGGTGACCTTCAGCCCGGCGTCGGCGACCAGCGCGGCGGCGGCCTCCACGCCGTACTCCCGCACCGGTTCACGCCACAGGCCGACACCGGGCACGCCCAGCCGGACGCAGGCTTCGGTGAGCTGCGGCAGTGACAGCTGCTTGACGGTCATCTGGTTGATGCTGAACCGGCTCAGATCGCTCATCGGTCCACTCCGTACACGGCCAGCAGCGCTCTCATGCGCTGCTCGGCCAGTTCCGGGTCGGGGAAGAGGCCCAGCTCGTCGGCCAACCGGTAGGCGTGCGCCAGGTGCGGCAGCGAGCGGGCGGACTGCAACCCGCCGAGCATGGCGAAGTGCGACTGGTGGCCGGACAGCCAGGCGAGGAACACCACTCCCGTCTTGTAGAAGCGGGTGGGTGCCTCGAAGAGGTGCCGGGACAGCGGCACGGTCGGGTCGAGCACCTCCCGGAAGCCCTTGTTGTCACCCGTGTCCAGCACCCGTACCGCTTCGGCCGCCAGCGGCGCCAGCGGGTCGAAGGCGCCGAGCAGCGCGTGGCTGAAGTGCCGGCCGTCGCCCTCGACCAGTTCCGGGTAGTGGAAGTCGTCACCGGTGTAGCAGCGCACACCGGCCGGCAGGCGGCGGCGCAACGCGATCTCGCGGTCGGCGTCGAGCAGCGAGATCTTGACGCCGTCGACCTTGTCCGGGTGTTCGGCGATGACCTGGAGAAAGGTGTCGGTGGCCGCGTCCAGGTCCGAACTGCCCCAGTAGCCTTCGAGTTGCGGGTCGAACATCGGGCCCAGCCAGTGCAGCACGACGGGTTCCTGGGCCTGGCGCAGCAGCGTGCCGTACACGTCGAGGTAGTCCTCCGGTGTGCGGGCGACGGACGCCAGGGCCCGGGAGGCCATCAGCACCGCCTGCGCCCCGCTGTCCTCCACCAGCGCCAACTGCGCCTCGTAGGCGGCCCGGACCGCGTCGAGGCCCGTCACCGGGCCGGTGAGCTGGTCGGTGCCCACGCCGCAGGCGATCCGGCCGCCGACCGACCGCGCCTCCGCGGCCGAACGCCGGATGAGTTCCGCGGCACCCGCCCAGTCCAGGCCCATGCCGCGTTGGGCAGTGTCCATCGCCTCCGCCACGCCCAGCCCGTGCGACCACAGGTGGCGGCGGAACGCGAGCGTGGCGTCCCAGTCGACGGCGCCCGGCCCGCCCTCCTGGGGGTCCGCACACGGGTCGGCCACCACGTGGGCGGCGGCGAAGACCGTTCGGGAGGCGAGCGGTGCGGTCCCGCTGTCCGAGGCGGCGGGGGAGCGGGGTGCGCTGCGCGGTTCGTAGTCGTCGAAGCGGCCGCCGACGCGCGGCAGTCGGATCGTCACAGGGTCAGCTCCGGCACGTCCAGGCGGCGTCCCTCCACGGCCGACCTCAGTCCCAGCTCGGCCAGTTGCACGCCACGCGCACCCGCCAGCAGGTCCCACCGGTACGGCTCGCCCAGCGTGACGTGGCGCAGGAACATCTCCCACTGGGCCTTGAAGCCGTTGTCGAACTCGGTGTTGTCCGGCACCTCCTGCCACTGGTCGCGGAACGGCTCGGTGACCGGCAGGTCCGGGTTCCACACCGGCTTCGGGGTGGCCGCCCGGTGCTGGATCCGGCACCGGCGCAACCCGGCCACCGCCGAGCCGTGGGTGCCGTCCACCTGGAACTCGACGAGTTCGTCACGGTTGACGCGCACCGCCCACGAGGAGTTGATCTGGGCGACGACGCCGCTCTCCGTCTGGAACACGGCGTAGGCGGAGTCGTCGGCGGTCGCCGCGTAGGGCTTGCCGTCCTCGTCCCACCGCTGCGGGATGTGCGTGGTGACGTGCGCCTGGACCGTGGTGACGCGGCCGAACAGCTCGTGCAGCACGTACTCCCAGTGCGGGAACATGTCGACGACGATGCCGCCGCCGTCCTCCGCCCGGTAGTTCCAGGACGGACGCTGCGCCTCCTGCCAGTCGCCCTCGAAGACCCAGTAACCGAACTCGCCACGCACGGAGAGGACTTCACCGAAGAAGCCGCTGTCGATGAGGCGCTTGAGCTTCAGCAGCCCCGGCAGCAGGACCTTGTCCTGGACGACGCCGTGCCGTACCCCGGCGGCCTCCGCCAACCGGGCCAGCCGCAGGGCTCCGTCGAGTTCCGTCGCGGTCGGCTTCTCGGTGTAGATGTGCTTGCCCGCCGCGACGGCCCGCTCGATCGCCTCGACCCGGGCCGAGGTGACCTGCGCGTCGAAGTACACGTCGATGGTGTCGTCGGCGAGTACCGCGTCGAGGTCGGTGGACCACTCGGTGAGGCCGTGCCGTTCGGCGACCTCGCGCAGCGCGTGCTCGCGGCGGCCGACGAGCACGGGCTCGGGCCAGAGGGTCTGGCCGTCGCCGAGGTCGACGCCGCCCTGCTCGCGGATGGCGAGGATCGAGCGCACCAGGTGCTGCCGGTACCCCATCCGCCCGGTGACCCCGTTCATGGCTATACGCACGGTTCTGCGACTCACGATGCTGCCTCCACGGCCTTGGTCCTCCGCTCCGAGGCGTCCCGGAAAGCGGATAGAAAGCGCTTTCTATACACGGGGAAGATAACCTGCGGCCACTGATCAGGACAAGGGCACCCGCCCTTCTGACGCAGAGGAACGCCCATGACAGTCACGCTCGCGGATGTCGCGGCCCGGGCCCGGGTGTCGCCCGCGACCGTCTCCCGGGTACTCAACGGCAACTACCCGGTCGCCGCGTCCACCCGGGACCGCGTGCTGCGCGCCGTCAGCGAGCTGGACTACGTGCTCAACGGACCGGCCAGCTCACTCGCGGCGGCCACCTCGGACCTGGTGGGCATCCTGGTCAACGACATCGCCGACCCCTTCTTCGGTGTCATGGCCGGCGCGGTGCAGACCGCCGTCGGCGAGGACACCTCGGCCCGGGGAGGCGGCGAGAAGCTCGCCGTCGTCTGCAACACCAACGGGGTACCGGAACGGGAGCTGACGTATCTGACCCTGCTGCAACGGCAGCGGGCGGCAGCCGTCGTGATCACCGGCGGCGCGCCGGAGGACCCCGACCACGCCGAAGCGATGACGGCCAAGCTGAGCCGGCTGGCCGACGCCGGCACGACCGTCGTGCTCTGCGGGCGGCCCCCGATGCCGGGCGCCGGCGTCACCGCAGCCCTCAGCTTCGACGACCGGGCCGGTGGCCGGCTGCTCACCGAGCA
>NZ_BAAHCA010000033.1:0-17672 GCF_054776295.1 Streptomyces sparsus | reverse complement strand
GGCGGTGCCCGCCTCCGGCCCGTTCGGCGGCCGGCCGCCGAACGCCTGACCGTGCAGGGCGCCACGGGCCGCGGCCTCCTGCACCCGGCCGATCGCGTCGTACGCGTACAGGCCCTCGCGGAGGGTGGACCGGCTCGTCACCGTCCACCGCAACACCCGCCCCAGCCCTAACTCCCGGCTCACCCGGTGCGCCAGCGAGGACTTGCCGATGCCCGGCGGACCAGTGACGATCAAGGGGCGCCGCAGGTAGAGCGCCGCGTTCACCATGTCCACTTCCTCGGTGGACGCCGCCCGCACCAGGGCGTCAACCGCTCCGAGCCGACGGCGGATCTCCGTCTCGTCCTCCGGCGCCGGACGGCTGTCGACCGGGCCGCCGTCGAAGTCACGCCACGGGGGTGGCGGAGGCAGCAGCTCGGACAGCGGCGACTCGGGCCCGGCACCCCCTGCGCCCCGGTAGATCCACCACGCGTCGGCGTCACCGACCGGCGGATCGGCGGACGCCCGCCGTTCCGCTGGCCCGTCGCTGTCGCCGCTCATGGCAACCCCCTCGTGCGAGTCGGTGACTGTGCGTCACCACCACTGGTCGGGTTGAACACGCTGATGGACGTGCAGTGCTGTCCCGGATACGGCAGCGGACTCAAACTATCGGCTCTGGAAGCTCGGGGAGGCGACTCGGGTCATCCCACAACACGGCAAAACGCGAACTGAGCGATGCTGCACCCGCATTGTCCGCCCGATCAGGAACGAAGCGCAACCGTGCCATCCCCTTGTGAAAGTTCCCCCGATCGTCCTTCAGTGCGGCTTCGGCCACCGTGTGCTGCTCCTCCACCAGCGCTCCCTCGTGACTCCAGATCAGGACCGGCAACCCGGCCTGCAGACCGAGCAGCAGTTCGTGCCGGCCCTCCTCGTCGTCCGGTGGGGACCCCAACGTCATGAGCACCACCGACGGGTTGTGCTTGAGATGCGCGTAGAGCTGGAGCCGCGCCGGCCCGTCACCCCGCGCGCACCGGTGCGCCCGAGCCCCGCTCTCCCCTTCCAGCACACTCCAGCGCTCGTTCCAGGCCCGGTGCAGTTGCAGCGCCTCCATGCGCTCCAGGCTGCGCACCACCACGTGGTAGTCCAGCCCCAGCGGCGCGTGGAGCGTCTCCCCCCACGGCTGCTCACCGAAGGCCCCGAAGCGCGGCCAGTCCTCCACCCGCTCGTTGAGCAACGCCAGCGGAAGAATGAACTCCAGGATCACGCCGCCCCGGTGGTCACGTAGCCGCGCCTCCTCCCGGTTCACGATCTCCGCCACGTGCCGCTGCAACTCGTCCGACGGGACGAGCCGTTCGTCCCGGCGGCGCGGCTCCCACGTCCGACCCGTGTTGCTCCAGCACGTCACGTGCACCCGGTCGGCGGAGCCCGTGGGCGGCCGTAACCGCACCATCAGCCGCGCCGGGTGCGACTGCCGGCCCGCCCGCTCCCAGGCGCCTCTCCGCGAGTCCTCCAGAATCCGCCGGGCCTCCGGGTCGCTCTCGGCAGCCGCCCTGACCTCACGGCTGATCCACCGCCGCACCTCGTCCCCGCGCTCCTGCGCCAGATGCGTGGCCAGCTCCTGGAGGAAGCGGACCGTTCGCGGCGCCCTGCCCGGCACGCTGTTGCAGTGCGACAGCAGCTCGTACGCCTCCCACGCGGTGTGCACGGCCTCCGGCAGCGGCCCGTGCCGATCCCCCGAGGCCCGCGCGTACACCTCGGCCAGCCGCGGCAACGTCGTCCGGTCCAACCCCGCGAGCAGCAGTGCCAGTTCGTCCTGAGCCGCCTCGTCGTGCAGGGGCAGCACCCCCGGATCGGCGAGCGAGGCGACGTGCTGCGACGGCAGATCGTAGTCGGCGAGGAACTGCACCGTCTCGGCCAGGTGGCGCCACCCGTCCGGCACCGCGCCGAAAGCACGCACCATCGCCACGAGATGGCTCTTCTTCTCCGCGAACTCCCGTACCGACAGCCGGAGTCCGAGCCGCTCCAGGGCGTTGTCCACACACATCCGGCGCACGTCGAGATCGTCCAGCACCGACACCTTCATCAGCGCGTCCGCCAGCCGCATCGCGGCCCGCGCCGCCACCGGAGAGGACGCCTCCGCGCGGGGCGAAGGCACAACCGGGGAGGGCTGCCCTGCCGGGGAGGACTGCCTTGCCGGGGAGGGCTGCCTTGCCGGGGCGGGCTCCGCCGGGCACGGCAGCTCGAAGGAGTCAGTCATGGTCACCGAAGCGGTCCGGCCATGTCTCGCCGGCCAGCGCTGCGAACTGCTCCATGGCCCTTGTCTCCCCCTCCGCCCATCGAACGGCCGCCACCAACTCAGCCGGTCCCCGTTCGAACTCACCGCACCGCTGGACCACGTGAAACAGCTGGAACCGCGGCTTCGGATCCCGCCTGATGCTCCCCGCCAGGTCACGGGGCAGCAAGCTGAGCAGCGCCGCACCGCCGTCCGCCGCGACCGACTCCACCGCCAGCAGACTCTCCGCCAACGCCCACAACGCCGCCCGGGAGGGGGCGACGGCAGCCGACCGGACACCGGCCCGCGGCCGGTTGTCGGGCCACCGACGAGGCTCGTGCGGTCGGGGGTCGGCCTGCGGTCGGGCGGTGTCACCCGACCGAGTGACGTCGCCCGGTCGGGCATCGTCGCACGGCGGCCCGGGAGCCGTCCGGGGAACCTCGTACGGGGTGCCGTCCAGCAGGTCCAACGGGATCATCCACGCCACCCGTGTGGTGTCGGCCCCGGCGGTGGCCAGCACCGAGGCCAGCACCCCGAGCACCGCCGAACCGTCGGCGTTCCACACTCCGGCGCCGCTGAACCCGCGCTCGATCCGGGCGCCCGTCACGTCCGCGCCGTCCAACTGCCGCCAGCCCGGATGGGGCCCGCCCGCGCCCGCGATACGCGCCCGGGCCCACAGCCCGGACGGCGCCTCCGCCGGGTGACCGAACACCCGCACCGACAGCCCGACGCCGACCCCGCACCTGGCCGTCGGCGCCACGCCGCTGCCCGCCGGGGTCCGAACCTCCAGCTTCAGCACCGCCAGATCACCGACCGGGCCGGCCCGGAACCAGCCGTCCGCCGGCACCCGCGCCGCCACGGAACGCTGACCGGGCGGCAGCGCGGGAAAGCCCAACTCGACATTGCCGCCGGGTGGTTCGTCGGTGCGCGCCAATCCAAGAGCCGCCTCGACCACATGGGCGCACGTCACCACCGTGTCCGGGGCGACGAGCACTCCCGCCCCGGCCACGCCCGTTCCTCTGCGGTCGCGAACGCACACCCGCCACGGAGCGGCTGCCGTCGGAGAACCGTCCACGTACCCAGAAACCACATGCCCCCCTCATGCGCCCGCGTACACAACACCTCACCCGAGGTGACCCAGAATAGGCCGAGCGACCGACCCGTGGGCAGAGACCGAACGGCCGCCCGCCCCCCGGCCGCCCGTCCCACACCTCCCGGCGGTGCCTGCGCCCACCATCGGACCGACCCGCCGAACCGTCCCCGACGACGGCCGTCCGATCAGCCAACTCCCTTATGACAAAGGGGTGTTGATGTCCGCCCGCGAGGCGCGGCGCTACATTGTCCCCCTCATCCGATCCGAACGGCGGGAGCTACACAATGGCGAACGACAACTCGATCGGCACCTCCGCACCTGCCGGTGACCCGTCACCCGACGTCATCGACAGCACGGTCCCGCACTCCGCGCGGATCTGGAACTACTGGCTGGGCGGCAAGGACAACTACGAGGTCGACCGGATCGCCGGTGACCAGTTCCGCGCGGCCTTTCCCGGCATCCCCGCCAACGCCCGCGCCTTCCGCCACTTCCTGGCCCGAGCCGTCACCCACCTGGCGACCGAAGCGGGCGTCCGACAGTTCCTCGACGTCGGCACCGGCCTGCCCACCGGCGACAACACCCACCAGATCGCCCAGCGCCTCGCGCCCGACGCCCGCATCGTCTACGTGGACAACGACCCGCTCGTGCTGGCCCACGCCCGCGCGCTGCTCACCAGCAGCCCGGAAGGCGCCACCGACTACCTCCACGCCGACCTGCACGATCCCGAGGCGATCCTCACCGCCGCCGCCAGGACGCTCGACCTCAACCGGCCCGTCGCGCTCATCCTCAGCGGCATCCTGGGCCACGTCACCGACACCGAGCAGGCACGCGACCTCGTCGCCCGCCTCATCGACCCGCTGCCGTCCGGCAGCCACCTCCTGGTCTGCGACGGCACCGACACCAACGAGGCCCTCAACCGGGCCCAGCAGCGCCACAACAACAGCGGCGCCGTGCAGTACCGGCTCCGCAGCCCGCAGGAGATCACCGCCTTCTTCGACGGCTTGGAACTCGTCGAGCCGGGCGTCGTCTCCTGCCCCCGCTGGCGCCCCGAAGCCACCCCCTTCGGCAACCCCGCCAAGGTCGACGCCTACGGCGGCCTCGCCCGCAAGCCGTGACACCCCGAGCGCCGTCGCTGCTGGAGTTCGAAGCACCGTGGACGGGAAGCCGGTGCACAGGTGCGGCCCCACCGATCCGATGTCCGTGCGCATGGCTGTGGCCGGGAGCGGGTCCCGCTCCCGGCCACGGCCCCCGATGTCAGGAAGTGAGGGCCGCCGTGGTCCAGATGTCGCCTATGGACTCCTCGACGCGGCGGGCGTGGAACACCGCCTCGTCAAAATCGTCGCCGCGGTCCAGGCCCTCCTGGGCCACCTCCAGGGCCAGATCGCGGAGGGCATCGTCGCCGGTGTCGTCGTAGTAGGTGACGAACTCCTCCGGGACGTCGGCCCCTGCCTCTGCCAGTCGACGGGCCAGGGCCGTCCCTCCCGGGAAGTAGACGGCCATGTCGGTGTGCATGGCCAGGGCTGCGGACGCCTGACCGCCGGTCATCGCCACCCATGACAGCGTTCCGTTGAACGCGTAGGCGCCGCGTTCCGCGGGCCGGCGCGTGAGGTCGGCCTCCGTCATCCCCAAGAGGCGGGCGACCTCGCGCAGCTTGGGCGTAGCTTCGTGGACGAGCCGGCCCAGGGTGAGCCAGAGTTCGACGGCGCGGTCGCTGCGGAATCGGGCGAGCAGAGTTCCGTAGGCGGCGAGTTCCGCGGCGTGGCACTGCGCCTCGATGGCGACCAGACGCCGCAGGTGGACGAGAGGATCCTTGGCCCCGGCAACGGTCTCCGGCAGAGGATTACCGACGGGATGGAGGTCCCGGAGGTGGTCGACCTCTGCGACGGCCCGCTGGGCGTCGGCGTGGTGCGTGATGTTCATGGGGTTCCCTTCTGTTCACGGTGCATCCGGAGGGTTCGGCAGAGTGGCCCGGTCAGCGCACGGGTGTCTGAGCCTCGGGCGGCGGCAGATAGCCGACGTCGCGCAGGTAGCGCAGGTTGCGGTCGATCAGCCGGGCGTCGACCGGCGGGCACTCCAGTCCGCTCCCGGCCGTCGCCCGTTCGGTGTTGTTCCGGTCGAAACCGGGGAAGGTGCCGGCGAAGTACATCTCCTTGACGGACATGCCGGCATCGTGCGCAGGCTCGGTGAACATGGGGATGTACGGGGCCATGGGGTGCTCTGGTTCCTCGGCGGTCCGCCGGACGACGGCGTCCACCCAGGTGTCGTAGGCCACCTGCTCAATCCGGTAGCCCATGGCGCGCAGTCGCTCGACGACCAGGTCCAACCGCGCGTCGCGCGGATTGGTTATGTGGTAGACGCGGCCGTTCGGCTTCTCGTGGGTGATGACGCGGGTGATGACGTCGGCGGTGTAGTCCACCGGCACGAAGTCCAGCGGGAGCGGAATGTCAGGGGCGAGGCCGCTCTCGGCGATGGTGCGGAACAGCGCGCACATCATCGTGTCGGTGTTCCACACCCCTCGGTCAGTGGTGCCGGTGATTTCGTACGGGCGGTGGATCGCCACGGGCAGGCCCCGTTCAGCTGCCTGTCCGACCAGGCGCTCGGCCACCCACTTGGTCTCCATGTAGCCCAGCGAGAGCCGGTCCGGGTGTTCGAGGAGCGTGTCCTCACCCACCTGCCGCGCTCCGGCGGTGCCGGATCCCGCGATGACGCCGATCGTGGAGACGTGGTGGACCGGCTTGAGGTGGTGTGTGCCGGCCAGCTCCAGCACCGTGCGGGTGCCGCCCACGTTGACGGGGGCCAGCGCCCGGTACGGGTAGGCGAAGTTGACGCTGGTGCCGGAGTGGACGATGAGGTCGCAGGCGCGGGCCAGAGCCTCCCACTGTCCGTCGTCAGGCCGAAGTGCGGCTCGGCCAGTTCACCGGGCACGGGCACGATACGGTCGTCGCACGTAGAGGCGTCCAGGCCGTAGCGGCGCATGCGGGCGGCGATCCGGCGTGCGCCCTCCTCGGTGTCCCGGGCCCGGGTGAGGCAATAGATGCGGTCGGCCCCGGCGCGCACCAGCCGGTCGATCAGGTAGACGCCGAGGAACCCGGTACCGCCCGTCAACAGGACGCTGCCCGGGGTCTCTGCCGCGGCCTCCGGTGCGGAGAACTGCAGGGCGGGATCCAGGCGGGCCTCGGCTGCGAAGTCGGGCCGGTCGGCCGCACCGGCCGGCTCCGCCCCCGGGTCGGCCAACTCGCGGGCCCGGGCTGTGAAGGCGGCGAGGGTGGCCCTGTCCAGCAGGGTGCGGATCAACTCCGCGCTGCGCTTCGCGGGGATGCCGAACTGCCGCCGGGTGGCAGCTGTGACCTGGGTGGCCAGCAGCGAGGTACCGCCCCTGGCGAAGAAGTCGTCGTCCCGGCCCACTGCGTCGACGCCGAGCCGGTCGCTCCAGATCCGGGCCACGGCCTCCTCCGCGCGGCCCCTGGGCGCGGCCCCGCCGGGGCCAGCGACGTCCCGCTCGCTGAGGAGGTCCAACAGGCGGCCCCGGTCAGCCTTGCCACTCGTGGTCAGTGGCAGCTCCGCCGTGGCGATGATCCGGACGGGCACCATGTAGGACGGGAGCCGGTCGCGGGCGTGTGCGTGGAGCCGCCGGACGAGCGCCTCGGCGTCCGCATCCGGAGCGCAGGCGACGGCAGCGCCCAAACGCTCGCCTCCGCCCTCACCGAGCACGTCCACAGCCACTTCGCGCACATCGGGGTGGGCGCTCAGCACGTTTTCGATCTCGTCCAGTTCCACGCGGAAGCCGCGCAGCTGCACCTGGCGGTCCCGACGGCCGAGGAACTCGAGGACGCCGTCCGCGCGCCACCGAGCCACATCACCGGTCCGGTAGAGCCGTCCTCGCGGGTTGTCACCGAAGCGGTCGGGCAGGAAGCGCTCGTCCGTCTTCTCCCTGTCATTGAGGTACCCCAACGCCAGGCCATCGCCTCCCAGCCACAGTTCCCCCTCCTCGCCCACCGTGGCCAGGTGCCCGTCGTGGCGTACGACGTAGGCGGTGGTGTTGGGCAACGGCGTGCCGATAGGGACGTGTTCGGCGTGCGCGGAGAGTTCTTCGATGATGTGGCTGGTGCTGAAGACGGCGTTCTCCGACGGCCCGTACCCGTTCACCAGAAAGCGAGGGCCTCCGTGGTCGAGCACCGCGCGGACGGCCGACGGACTCAGCGTGTCGCCGCCCGCCATCAGGCATCGCAGGCCGGCGAACATTCCGGGCGCTGCCTGCGCGTGCTGATGGAACAGGCCGGCGCTCAGCCAGGCCACCGTGATTCCCTGCTCCCGCAGAGCCG
Source organism: Streptomyces sparsus (assembly GCF_054776295.1). Classification (NCBI taxonomy): domain Bacteria; kingdom Bacillati; phylum Actinomycetota; class Actinomycetes; order Kitasatosporales; family Streptomycetaceae; genus Streptomyces; species Streptomyces sparsus. The sequence goes on along the minus strand of NZ_BAAHCA010000033.1, from coordinate 10,009 downwards.
CGCTCAGTGACTCCGTGTCCAGCGGGGTCTCCGGCTCGGGCAGCACCAGACAGGCACCGTTGAGCAGCGTGCAGAAGAACTCGTAGCAGGACACGTCGAAGGTCGGCTTGGTGGTGGCCAGTAGCCGTTCGCCGGGTTGCGGGATCGCAGGATGGTCGCCTGCGGCGAACCGGACCAGCCCGCGGTGGGTGCAGACCACGCCTTTGGGCGTGCCCGTCGACCCGGACGTGTAGATGACGTAGGCGGCGTCGGTCGCCCGGCGCCCGCCGGTCCACCGGGCCTCGCGTGGCGGCAACGGGTGAGCGGCGGCCTCGTCGGTGGCGACGAGCACCGCGGTGGCGGAGTTGGGCAGGACGACGCCGGGTGGGGCGATCACATGGCCGGCGCCGGCATCCCGCAGGACGGTCGTCAGGCGCGCAGCCGGGTTCTCCGGATCCAGCGGCAGGTACACGCCACCGGCTTCAAGGATGCCGAGAGCTGCCACCACGGCGTCCGGGGAGCGTTCCAGGAGCATCGCCACGGGGTCGCCGTCTCCCACGCCTCTGGAGCGTAGATGGGCCGCCATCCGGCGCACGCGCTCCCAAAGCTCTCGGTAGGTCCACCGCCCGCCGGGCCAGAGCAGCGCGAGAGCGTCGGGGCGGTGTTCTGCCCGCTCCGTGAAAAGACCCGAGAGGAGCGCGTCGCGCGGATAGTCGGCAGCTGTGGCGTTCCAGCGCCGGACATGCTCCGGCACGGGGCGACCGTAGGGGCTGGTGTGGTGCATAGCGGGCAGCCTTTCGGTGGTCGGGGACGATGGAGGGCGGGGCAGCCGGAGCGCGTGCGAAGGGGTTCGACGGCAGGAGGACCGGTGCCCCGGTCAGCCGGTGAGCAGGACCTTGCCGGTGCTGCCCGGCCGCGTCGCGTGTTCCAGGGCGAGAGCATGGGCACCGAGGTCGTAGCGGGCGGCCACCTCCAAACCCGGCAGCCCTGCTGCCACCGCGGCGCTGACCTCGCGCCTCAGGCGCCGGACGCCCGCCGCCCCCTGTTGCTCCAACCGTTCCAGCCGCTCCGGCAACCAGAATCCGGACACGTGCACCCGGCGGAAGATGAGCGCCTCGGGCGGCACTGGCAGCGGCCGGCCTGCGAGCAGGCCGTAGGAGACGAACTGCCCGCCGGGGCGTACGCAGCGCAGCGCGGCTCCGCCCATGGCACCGGCCACGGAGTCCAGCGCGGCGTCCACCCCGCCGCTTCCCACTGCCTCCCGGACGCGTTCCACCAGTTCGGTGTCTGTGCGGGCCAGCAGCGGGACCGCACCACCGCGTTCCAGCGCGAGGAGTTGGTCCGCCCGCCGGGTGGCGGCCAAGCAGCGCACATCGCGTCGGGGGGCGAGCCAGGCGATCATGCGGCTGACGGCGGACGCGCCGGCGGTCAGCAGCACCGTGTCGCCGCGCGCGAGTTCCAGGTCGTCCAGCAGGAGTTGGGCGGTGAACGGATTGATGGTCAGTTGACAGGCGGTGTCCAGCGGGGTGCGCTCGCCCACCGGTAGCACGTCCGTGGCCGGGGCGCAGACGTACTCCTGCCAGGTGCCGTCGGCGGCGATCGCCACCCGGGTGCCGGGTGGTGGTCCGGCCGTCTCCGGGCCCAGGGCGTCGACCACTCCGGCGCCCTCGAATCCAGCGGTGGCGACAGCGACGTCACCGGCCGACTCTCCCGACGCGTCCGGGCGGGTGGTGAAGCGGGCCCGGCGGCCGTACCGGCCCTCGACGAACAGCAGGTCCGAAGGGTTGACCGGGCGGGCTGTCACCCGCACGCGTGCCTCGCCGGGCCCGGGCTCCGGTATCGCCACCTCGGCCTGCCGGAGCACCTGCCCCGGGTCGCCGTGCCGCGCGAAGACCAGCGCCTTCATCGCCCGCGCCCCTCCGCCGGCCCGGTCGCGGCCAGTTCCGCGCCGAGTGACGCGATCGAAGCCCGCCCGGAGTGCACGAGCTTGTTGACCAGAACGTGGGAGGCCCGGCCCGCCTCGAGCGCGGCGGCCAGGTGTCCGGCCGTGCCCGCGCCACCGGAGGCGATCACCGGCAGGCCGGACGTCCGGCCCACGGCGCGGGTCAGGTCCAGGTCGTACCCTGCGGAGGTGCCCTCCTGGTCCACGCTGTTGGCCAGGACGGCCGACAGGCCGAGGTCGCCGTACCGGCGCGCTACGTCCGTGGCCTGAAGACCCGTCCGCGTTTCGCCGCCGTGGATGAGTACGCGCCACCCACCCCGCCCGTCGGACGCGCAGTTGAGCACGCCCAGCAGGCGGTGGCCGCCGAACTCGGCTACGGCCGAGGCGACACAGTCGGGTTGCTCAGCCATGCTGGTGCTCACCGAGACCCTGGCCGCGCCCGCCGCGAACAGAGTCTCGCACGCCGTGAGTGAGGCCAGGACGCCTTGCTGGACCGAGACGAGCGGCGCAAGACCGGTCTTCGCCAGCTCGCCCAGCAGGTCCGGCAGGTAGCCGGTGTCCTCCCACGGATCGAGGACGTCGAGGAAGAGCTTGGTGGCGCCCTCGCGGGCGTAGCCGCGCGCGATCTCGACGACGTCCCGGGAGTCGGGGAGGCCGGGACGGCAGGCCGGTTCGGTGGCCCGCCCGTCACCGACGTCGATGCAGGGGATCACTGCCTCGGCAAACCGGTACGGAGGGCCGGGGGATGCGTTTCCGTGGGTCATCGTTCAGCCACCTTTCACGTCGTGTCGGAGCCGTCGCAGCCGGTCGGCGTTGGGCGCCAGTCGTTCGGCCACGGCGACAGCGGAGGCCATTGCCGCCTCCTGGGTGTCGATCGGGGTAGTGCAGTGGCCCGCGAAGAGGAGCCGCTGCCGCTGCGGTACGACGGCCAGCCGGTTCCGGGCGCGGGTTGCCTCGGGCGTGGGGAGGGCGGTTCGGTAGGTGGAGCGGGCCAGTTCGTGTCGTGGCCGGTTGACGCGGTGGGTGAGCTGGCTGACGAACAGGTCGACGCCGAACGACGGTCCGTACCACGTCGTCGTCTCGCTCCAGCCCTCGTGCACCGCGGTGTTGACGGTGGACCACGCCGTGCGGTCGTCGGGCATGCCGAACGGATCCCGGTGCAGCGCGTAGCTCAGGGGCCGGTACGAGACGGCGGCCAGAGCGGTGCGCAGCTCCTCCGAGCCGGCCAGGGGGATGAGCGCCTCTCGCGCGCGGTCCGCAGGCAGCGCCAGCACCACGGCGTCCACTGCGTGGACGCCGCCGATCGCATCGATGAGGGCGAAGCCCTCGCCGTCCGCGGTGACCGCGCGCAGAGGGGTGCCGACCCGCACGGTGACCGCCCGCAGGTCTCCGGCGAGTGCGTGGACCAGCGCCCCCGCCCCACCGCGGAGGTACGTGACCTCCGGTGTCCGTTCCCGGCCCGGCTCCTGGCCGGCGAACGGTGCGCCCGCAGCCCGCGCGGACAGGTCGCAGGCCTCCTGGACCGTGCAGCCGTGCAGGGAGGCGGGCAGCGCGAGCAGCAGGTCCGCGTGGTCACGGACTTCCCCCGGCCACGTCTCCACCAGTTCGCCGAGCGTGACGTCCCAGCTCAGCTCCTCGGCCTGCCAGCGGGCGGCCTCCGTCACGAACCGGGCCAGGGCCCGTCGAAACGGTCCCTGGGGTGTCACCGGACGGTCCTCGGAGGCGGTCCCCGCCGGGGAGACCCACGCCGGCCCCGGTTCCGGAGACCGTGACAGCGTTCGGGTGGCGGGAGAGGTGACCAGGTCATGGTCCGTGAAACCCGCCTCGGTGGCGAGGTGCCGCCAGACCGGGAAGGAGCCGGGCGCGGTCTCGCGCACCCCGAGGTCAACCACGCGAGTATGTCCGTCGCACCGGGCGAGCACCGACTCGGCGTTGCCGCCCAGCCGGGGCCGCGCCTCCAGAAGCACGACATCGTGACAGCCGTCCAGGAGCCAGGCCAACGTCAGACCCGAGAGCCCGCCCCCGGCGATTCCGACGCGCATCACGACCTCCTCTGTCCGACTGCCGGGGCGGGCAAGCCCGCCCCGCTCATCGCGGGCGGCGGCCCCAGGGCGGCGAACTGACAGAAGTCGTCCAGGAGTGACCGCAGCAGGTCGGTGCCCACCCGGCCGTTCCGGGGGAGGGTGGGCAGGGCGTCGGATCGCTCCGCGTGCTTTTCGTGCTGCGCGCGTGGAAGATCGGGACGGCGGAATGAACCGTGCCTCATCGGAGAGCACCTTCCCAAGTCCTAGTCGAAAAAGGGAAATTCGAGCATGTGCCGCCGGGTTCCCATGCCCTTTTCCCTCACACAGCGGGAACACCGGTACCTTGGGACAAGTCCCCGGTACCTAAGACCCGTTCAGCCGCCGGACCAGGGATTACGGATTAGCGTGCACGACTTTTCAGGTACCGTGTGCGGCACGGCCGCGAAGATCGCCGCGTCGACGTGCGAAAACTCTCGGCAGTGAGGCGAACGAGCCATCAAAGTAGTGCGGTTGGCTCAAATTCAGGGCGCAGGGAACATGGGTGGACCAATCCGCTACTGACGCTTTCGTCACGAACACTCCCGGGTAGAACACGTGCATACGCCGGTCGGGAAGCTCGGTCGCGCGGCCACGCGTGTGATCCCGAGGACGGTCCAGCGCATGCGCCGCCGTTTCCGGCGTGCGTGGAAACGGAGGCACGCATGTCCGACGAGCAGCTCCGGTCCGATCCCGCAGCAGCAGATCCTCACCTCGAACTCCTCGCGGCGGTACGAGAGATCGAGCGATTACTGCGCGAAATGGTGCGGTTGCTCGAAACAAGCGGCCACGTGGCCTCGACACCGCCCGCGTCCCCCCGCGTCCCGGCCGCCGGGCCCGAGTGGCGCCGGAGCCTGACACCGCGCGAAGAAGATATCCTCGCGCTCCTACTGACGGGGATGTCCAACCGGGCGATCGCCCGGCGGCTCGGTATCACCGAGCGCACGGTGAAGAACAACCTGCACACCGTCTACCGCAAGCTCGGTGTCACCGGACGCGCCGAGACCATAGCGCGCTTCCTTCCCGCGGCCTCGAACTGCGGCGCGGCGGACGACGGAAGCGTTGCGGCCGGGGACGCAGCAGTCGGCCCCGGGGAAGCGTACTGAACCGCCGGGCGGCGCCGGCTGACCCGCCGGCAGCGTGTACAGACCTGCCACCCCGTGCGGAAGTCGCGCCTGAGCTCCCGGCCGGCGCACGAACGGAACCGGTCCGGGTTCGGTGGAAGCTCTGTGTGCGTTGATTCCGTCCGCCCCGGTCGGCACCGGAGTTGACCGTACTGGTTGACCTCGTACTCGTGGGGCCTGATGTCTCCGATCAGGGTGTTCGAGCGGACCATGGCTGAACGGCTGCTGCCGAATCAACCGCCAATACGAACGCGGCCTCCGCAATCACCTGGCCCCTCTCGACTTGTTCACCGTTCTCACCTGCCACAGGCAAGTGATCGGCCTCACCGCATATGCCATGGCATTGATCCCGAACCCGGTGGATCACTTCGAGGCAAGGGTGGAACTGTCCGAAACTGTCACTTGTCCAGCTGGAGCTACTCGACTACCTTCGCAGAAGACGATCGTTCCCTCCAGCGGAAGGACGGTACGTGAAGACTGAGAACTACTTACAGTCAGTGCAGGTCGACATTCAGAGTCACCTTCTCGAGAACCCGATCTACCGCCAATCCCAAGCCGGAGCGGTCAACGAGGAGCAGCTCAAGAGATTGGTCATCGCCAAGTTCCAGGCTCTTGAGTACGAGGCGACGGGTTACGGGTTGTTGGTGAGTCGCTTCCGGGATCCCGTACCCGCTGGCTACTTCTCTCTCGTCATTCACCGACTGACCGAGACGTATCCCTACCTCACTCGCGCCGCCGCTGCACTCGACTTGGACCCGGGCGAACTGCCTCGGCAGCCGGTTTCTCCGCCCATGCGGCATCTGGCCGAATGGCTGGCTTGGGTGGGACTGTACGCGGGCGCAGGAGAGGCCGCACTTGCCGTGCGAGTGGATTTCACGGCGTGGAGTGGCCTGTGCGGAGCACTGGCGGACGCCTTGCGTGAACTGGATGCGCCGTCGGAGATCATCGATCTCCTGCACTTCGAACGGAAAGTACCGCAGAAGATCATCGAGGGCTCGGTCGACGTCATCGAGCACGGCGTGCGCCACGGCGAAGACGAGTCGTTGATCACCCGCAGCGCCCTGGAAGTGCTGCACGTCCAGGGCGCAGCCTGGAAGTACATCGAAGGAGACTAGGGCCCGAGGAGTTGATCGGGCTTCCGTTGCCGATCTTCTCGGCAATGGAAGCCCGATTCACCGGTGAGGAGATCCTCCTGAGCGGTGGCCAGGCCCACCGGGGGTGGTCCGGATATCTCCGACCGGATATCCCCGGCCGCTGAGAATTGAAGCCCAGAGGGTGTGTATTCTTGAGCGAGGAACTGGCTCGGATCGTAGCGGCTCGCGGAGTCAATGCCGGCACTCATACCGACCTGTACCACAGGGCCATCGTTGCAGTTGACGAGGCAACTGCCCTCTATGACGATGGAGCATCTCCGCAGTTGCTCATGACCACGTACGACTATCTTGGACTACTGGGTCATTCTTTCGTCAACGACCAGGCGAAGCGGGCGATAGACGAGTTCGGAACAGGGGGTCACTGCACCGGGGCAGCCGCTGGAATGACGAGTTTGCATCGAGCGCTTGAGGAACGCCTGGCCACCCGGTCCGGCCATGAGGACGCTTTATTGTTTCCTTCCGGGTACCAGGCCAACCAATCCACTCTCCCGGCGCTTTCCGGAAGAGGTGACTGGATCTTCTCGGACAGACTGAATCATGCCAGCATCGTCGACGGCTGCCTCGCCGCCCAGTCCCACGGTGCACAACTCCACGTCTTTGACCACAATGACGCAAACCACTTACGGAAGCTGCTTCGGTCTGCCCCTGCCGCGACAATGAAGCTGGTTGTCTGCGATGCGGTATTCAGTGCGGACGGCGACCTGCTGGATCTCCCATCCATCGATTCGGCCTGTCGTGACAACGGAGCATATTTGTATCTAGATGAAGCTCACAGCTTCGGATTGTTCGGGCCGGACGGACAAGGCCTGCACAGTCACTTCGGCATGCGGGACAAAAGCCGTACACTGACCATGGCATCCCTCAGTAAGACCTTCTCGTCGGTCGGCGGGTTCGTTGCCGCGGACAAGGAGTTGGTCGATGCGTTGCGCCTGACGGCGCGGGGGTATGTGTTCAGCGGCGTGGTCCCTCCTCCTGCGGTGGCCGCCGCCCTGGCCGCGCTGGATCTACTGGACTCGGAGGGGGAGCAGCGCCGCGCCGTTTTTCGGGACAACATCAGGTACGTCCGCAGGCGGATGCGTGAGGAGAGTCTGCCGATACCTGAAGCCTGCGACAGCGGCATCGTGCCGGTGATAGTGGGTGAGGAACGACGTGCACTGGATGCCGCTGAGTGCTGTCGGCAGAACGGGGTGATGGTCGTCCCGTTCGTGTGGCCGGTCTGCGCGCGTGGGCAGGCCCGCCTGCGGGTGAACGTCACAGCCCGACACTCCTTCCAGGACATCGACAGAGTGGTGTCGACGCTCGCCACCGCCCTGCGCAGCTCGTCACGCATGCCCTGAGTGATAGAACAGGCCCCAGCCGGGAAGGCGCGGGGGCTCAGGGAACAGCCAGCGTCCTGTCACTCGACGAGTCCAGTCCTCGCTGCCGTGCCTGTCGGAGCGTCCGAGAGTCTGCTCGCCGGCGCATGGGCCGGGCAGCTGGTGCACGGCGCCGCTCCCGCCATCTCCCATCCCGCTCCTGATCGAGCACCGTGCCCGCCAGCAGAAGGCCAAGGCCTGCGCGAGCATGGAGATCATGGGGCACTCCCAGCTCTCCATGACCCGGCGACACGTGAACCGACTACGCCACTCGCCCAGGAAGCGATGCGGCGTAGGGGAGAAATCCTGTGGCCCCCAACTGGGACTGGAGCCTGGAACCAGATCCGGCAAGCTCGCCCGAGTGAAGCACCGACGCCGCATCCCGGTGAAAGCGAAAGCCCCAGGTCACGGCGAGTGAGTCCTGGGGCTTTCACGGAGCCGCCTTCGGGATTCGAACCCGAGACCTACGCATTACGAGTGCGTTGCTCTGGCCAACTGAGCTAAGGCGGCAGGCTGCGGGAGCCAGACTGGCATCCGCGGCGCGGCCAAGTCTACACAGTTTCGAGGGGTGCTCCGAACAGCCCTTTGAGCATTGTTGATCTTGGAAAACGACCCCTCCGAGTTGCGGGGGGCACTGCCCGCAAGGGGATACTTGCGCGGGTTGCGCAGTATGTCCTTGGGTGGGCCCGGGACCGTCGGGCCGTGGGGCGGGCGGAAGGAAGTGGGTGTGCCGTGGCGGATGCCTCCCCGCCTGCCGGATCCGAGCCTGAGCCCGGCTCGGGGCCGGGGCCCCGGCCCGGACGAGCCGGCGCGTCGCGGCGCGCCTCCGGCACCCCGCCTCCCCCGCCCGGGCGGTGGGCGGTGTTGGCGGTGCTCTGCGCGAGCCTGCTGCTGGTGGCGATGGACGCGACGATCCTCAACGTCGCGCTGCCCTCCCTCATCGACGAGCTGCGGCCGGACGCGCGGGAGCAGCTGTGGATCATCGACGTGTACGGGCTGGTGCTCGGCGGCCTGCTGATCGCCGCCGGGGCGCTGAGCGACCGGTGGGGGCGGAAGCTGCTGTTCCTGAGCGGCTTCGTGCTGTTCGGGGTGGCGTCCGTGGTGGCCGCGACGGCGCAGAGCCCGGGGCAGCTGATCGCCGGCCGGGTGCTGCTGGGCGTGGGCGGCGCCATGGTGATGCCGTCGACACTGTCCCTGATCCGGCACGTGTTCACCGACTCCCGGGAGCGGGCGACGGCGATCGGGGTGTGGGCCGCCGTCGCGGGCGCCGGGGCGTCGGTGGGGCCGCTGATCGGGGGCTTCCTGGTGGAGCGCTACAGCTGGTCGGCGGCGTTCTGGGTGAACGTGCCGGTGGTGGCGGTGACGGTCGCGGCCGGAGTGTGGCTGCTGCCTGAGTCCCGCGATCCGCGGCCGGGGCGGCTGGACTGGTCGGGGGTGGCGATGTCGATCACCGGGGTCGTCTCGCTGGCCTGGGGCATCAAGCGGGTCGCCAAGGGCGGCTTCGGGGCGGACGACCTCGCGGTGCTGGCTCTCGGCTTGCTGCTGCTCGGCACGTTCACCCGGCGGCAGCTGCGGCTCACCCATCCGCTGCTGGACGTGCGGCTGTTCCGCAACCGGGTCTTCAGCGCGGCGGCGCTGTGCATCCTGATGGCCATGCTGGCGATCGGCGCCGCGCTGTACCTGGTGTCGCTGTGGTTGCAGTACGTGCACGGGTACAGCCCGTTCGAGGCGGGTGTGCGCACGGTCCCGGCCGCGCTGGCCGGACTGGTCGGCGCCCTGCTGGCTCCCCGGCTGATGCACCGGGTGGACGTGCGGCTGCTGCTGGTGACGGGCCTGGCGGTGATGGCGGCCGGGTTCGCACTGCTCACCGTCACGCCGACGCCCACCCCGTACCTGGTGATCGCCGTGATGCTGGCGGCACTCGGATTCGGTGACGGGCTGGCCATCACGTCGGCCACGTCGGTACTGGTCTCGGCCGTTCCTCCAGACCGGGCCGGGCAGGCCGGTGCGGTGTCGGAGTCCGCCTACGAGATGGGCGTGGGCTTCGGGGTGGCGCTGCTCGGCACCGTGCACGGCGCGCTGTTCACCGGCCGCATGACGGGGCTGCCGCTCACCGGCGCCGAACTGCGGGAGGCGCGGGGCTCGATCGGCGGCGCCGAGCACGTGGGCGAGCGGATCGGCGGCGAGCGGGGAGCGGCGGTGCTGGGGGCGGCGCGGGACGCGTTCGACGGCGCGCTGGTGACGACGGCGTGGGTCTCTGTGGGCATCGTCCTGGCGGTGACGGCGGTCACCGCGCTGCTGGTGCCGACCGGTTTCCGGGCGACGTCAGCCCACTGAGCGCCGCCGGCACATCCCCCGACACGTGCGTCCCGGTGAGGCCGTTGGCGTCCAGGAC
>NZ_BAAHCA010000032.1:0-17758 GCF_054776295.1 Streptomyces sparsus | reverse complement strand
TCAGCCGTCGAGTGCCGCGCGCCAGCGGCGTACCGCGTCGGGATCGACCGGGGCGTGCCACCCCTGCGGACGCGCGGCCCCACCGATGTGGAAGGCGTCGAGGCCCGCGGCGCGCAACCGCGGCAGGTGCTCCAGCCGCAGGCCGCCGCCGACGAGGATCTGCTGGCCGTAGCCGGGATCGCCGGCCGTCGTCCTGGCGCCCTCCGCCTCCAGCACCTCCAGCCCGTCCCGCACGCCGTCAGCGGAGCCGGCGGTGAGGTAGGTGTCCAGACCCGGCAGTTCGGCCAGCGACTTGCGCAGGCTCTCGCGGTCCGCCGCCCGGTCGATCGCCCGGTGGAACGTCCAGCGTGAGCCGTGGACGACCTCCAGCAGCGCGCCGACGGCGGTGAGGTCCGGCTGGCCCGTCGTCTCGTCCAGGAAGCCGAGTACGAACTCGTCCGCGCCCTCCGCCCGCAGCAGTTGGGCCTGCGCCCGCAGTGCCACGACGTCGGCGGCGTCGCCGGCCGCGAAACCGTCGCCGGCGCGCAGCATGACGCGGATCGGGATGGACACCGCGGTCCGCACCGCCGCGAAGGTCTCTCGGGAGGGGGTGAGCCCGTCAGCGGCGATATCGCTGACCAGCTCGAGGCGGTCCGCACCGCCCGCCTGAGCCGCGACCGCGTCCTCCGCGTCGAGCGCGATCACCTCAAGAATTGGTCTAGACATATAACAAAGAGTGCCACAGACACCGCGGCCCGGGAAGCTGCACTACACAATTGTTTTCATGACCCAGCCCCGGACCCCCGACACCGCCGCCCTGCTCGCCCGGTGGAACGCGTTGCTGATCCGGTCGCGTGCGGGCGCCGACGGCCCCGACCCCGAGCCCTACGGCACCGATCTGCTGACCCGCTGGGCCGAGCCGCAGCGCCGCTACCACACCACCTCCCACCTGGCCGCCGTGCTGGACCGCATCGACGAGCTGGGCGCCCACGCCGCCGACCCGGACACCGTGCTGCTCGCCGCCTGGTTCCACGACGCCGTGTACCGGCCCGACCGCAGCGAGAACGAGGAACGCAGCGCCGCGCTGGCCGAGCGCGCCCTGCCGGAGGCCGGTGTGCCGCCGTCCCGCACCGCCGAGGTCGCCCGCCTGGTCCGGCTGACCGCCTCCCACGACCCGGCGCCGGGCGACACCGACGGGGAGACGCTCTGCGACGCCGACCTCGCCGTGCTGGCCGGCGACCCGCAGGAGTACGCCGCCTACGCCTCCGCCGTGCGGGAGGAGTACGGGTTCCTGCCCGACGAGGTGTTCCTGCCGGGCCGGGCCGCGGTGCTGCGCGGGCTGCTGGAGATGCCCACGCTGTTCCGCACCCGGCACGGGCAGCGGCACTGGGAGCACCACGCCCGGCGAAATATCGCCACCGAGCTGGACTTGCTGTCAGCCTGAGGGCATGGAACTGCTCGAAGCCTTCGACCGGGCGTACGCGGAGTTCGACCGCCGGGTGCACGCCGTCCCCGCCGACCGCTGGACCGCCCCGACGCCCTGTGCCGACTGGACCGTGCGCGACCTGGTCAACCACCTGGTCGGCGAACACCTGTGGGCCCCGCTGCTGCTGCGCGGCGCGACCGTGGAGGAGGTCGGCGACCGGTTCGACGGGGACCTGCTGGGTGACGATCCCGTCGCCGCCTGGACGCGGGCCGGCGCCGAGTCGGTGCCCGCCTTCCACCGCCCCGGCGCGCTGGACCTGCCGGTGCACACCTCCGGCGGGCGCACCCCCGCGACCGAGTACGCCTGGCAGATGACCACCGACCTGACCGTGCACGCCTGGGACCTGGCCCGCGGCGCGGGGCTCGACGACCGCCTCCACCCGGAACTGGCCGCGACCGTGCTGGACCGCGCACGCCCGATGGCCGACGCCCTGCGCGGCTCGTCCCTGTTCGACGACCCCGTCCCCATGCCGGACGACGCACCCGCCCAGGACCACCTGCTGGGCGTGCTCGGCCGCCGACCGTGACGGAGTGCCCGCGGCCGCCGACCGTGACGGGCCGGTCGGTCCACCGATGAGTTCTCGGCGCGGGGCCCGTCGGTACGGGTGACAGCAGCACTCACCTTGCAGGAGGCAGTTATGGCATCCGACGGTTTCACCACGTGCCTGTGGTTCGACGGGCAGGCCGAGGAAGCGGCGAACCACTACGTCTCGATCTTCGAGAACAGCCGGCTCGGTGAGGTCGTGCGCGCCACCGACGCCGGGCCGGGCCCGGCCGGCTCCGTCGTCACCGTGGAGTTCGAGATCAACGGGCAGCGGTTCGTCGGGCTGAACGGCGGCCCGCAGTTCACCTTCAACGAGGCCGTCTCGTTCCAGATCCTCTGCGACGACCAGGCCGAGATCGACCGCTACTGGGAGAAGCTGACGCAGGGCGGCGCGGAGAGCGAGTGCGGCTGGCTGAAGGACAGGTTCGGCGTGTCCTGGCAGGTCGTCCCCCGACGGTTGACGGAGATGCTCCGCGACCCCGACCAGGAGAGGGCCAAGCGCGCCATCGCGGCGATGTTCACCATGCGGAAGCTGGACCTGCCCACCCTGGAGAAGGCGTACGCGGGAGAGTGACGCCCACCTGACCCGCCCGCTGCCCGGCCCCTTCCACGTCCACGCTGGGCCGCTGCCCGACGGCCCGCACCCGGCGGCCGTCGGGCACCGGGAGGGGGCCGTTGGACGTGGTGACGCGGGCGGGAATGCGGACGTGGTGGGCGGTGTTGCCTTCGTACGTGCCCCAAGATGCGTCAGCCGACCGCGCTGATCCCCGCGCCGCCGAGTCCGGCGCCCCCGTCCGCAGACGCATGCCGGCAGCCGTGTACGTGCTGGGGCTGTCCGTCTTCGCGCTCGGCACGAGCGAGTTCATGCTCTCCGGGCTGCTGCAACCGCTCGCCCGCGATCTGGGAGTCAGCATTCCGCAGGCGGGCCTGCTGGTCTCGGCCTTCGCCATCGGCATGGTCGTCGGGGCGCCGGTGCTCGCCGCCGCGACGCTGCGACTGCCGCGGCGCACGACGCTGATCACCCTGCTCGCCCTCTTCGGCCTGGGGCAGGTGGCCGGTGCGCTCGCCCCGAGCTACGGCGTGCTGTTCGTGTCGCGGGTGGTCAGCGCGCTGGCCTGCGCCGGCTTCTGGGCGGTCGGGGCAGCCGTCGCGGTGTCACTGGTACCGGTCAACGCCCGTGCCCGTGCGATGGCCGTCATGGTCGGCGGGCTCAGCGTCGCCAACATCGCCGGCGTGCCCGCCGGGGCGTTCCTGGGCCAGCACTTCGGCTGGCGTTCGGCCTTCTGGGCGGTGGCCGTGCTGTCCGCGATCGGCCTGGTCGGCGTGATCGCCGTCGTGCCGCGCACCCAGCCCCCGACGGGCGCCGACCGGCCGATGCTGCGCAAGGAGATACGCATCTACGCCGACCGCCAGGTGTGGGTGGCGCTGGTGGTCACCGCGCTCAACGGCGGCGCCGTCTTCGCGCTGTTCTCCTACCTGTCCCCCCTGCTGACCGAGACCGCCGGTCTCGGTGAGAGCTGGGTGCCGACGGTGCTCGGCCTGTTCGGTGTCGGTGCCCTCGTGGGGACGGTCGTAGGCGGCCGGGTGGCCGACGCGCACCTCTTCGGGACGATGTTCCTCGGCATCAGCGCGTCCGCCGCCGTGCTGGCGCTGCTCGCCCTGACCGCGCACCATCCCGTCGCCGCCGTCGGGCTGTCACTGCTGCTGGGCGTCACCGCCTTCTTCACCGCGCCCGCGCTCAACGCCCGCATGTTCAACGTCGCGGGCACCGCCCCCACCCTCGCCGGGGCCACCGTCACGGCCAGTTTCAACATCGGCAACACCGTCGGCCCCTGGCTGGGCGGCCTGGTCATCGGCGCCGGCTGGGGCTACCCGGCCGTAGCCTGGACGGGTGCCCTCCTGGCCGCCCTGGCCCTCGCCGGTACCGCGCTGGCCTCCCACTGGCACCGCACCACGACCGCCACCCCCGCCCGCATAGTGGAGGCGGCACCGGGCGTTCACCCCACCGGCACAGCGCACACGAGCACGGCGGCCGCCGGCACCCGGGCCGACCACCTGCCCTGACCGGCCGTTGCCCCGGGGGACGGGCGGCCGCCTGACCGGTCGAGGCGGGGCACGTCAAGGCCAGCTCGCCTTCACGTGCTCCCCCGAATGGACAGGTCTGCCCGCTACGGCATCGAGCGCGGGGCATCGCCCAGACCCCGGTGGCGCTTCGGCCGACGGCGACAGCCGTTGAAGCCGCCCGCAAGGAGTGCCGTGTCCCCGGCTGTGCCCGGTCACCGCGACCCCACGGAACAACTGGCGTCAAAATCACCCTCTGACAGGAGAGTTGCCTTCTCCTAGGCTGCCGTCATGGAGCCCGCTGCCTTCGGTGTCCGCCTGGGAGCGGCCGTTGTCGTACCGCTCGTCCGCAAACTCTTCGTCCAGGACGGGTCGGGTGCCGGGTTGGTGGACAGGCCGATACGGGTGTCCAGACTCGTCTCGTTCACGGGTGAGAAGCGCAGCCTCACCGAGGCGGACATGCTCAAGATCGCCACGGAACTCGTCCAGCGCGCGGTGCACGCCAGCGGACCAGCCGAGCCGCCCGTGCCCACGGAGGAGCAGCAACTCGTGGCCGAGTCCCTGGCGACCTCTCTGCACGCGCTGGGCACGCTGGACATGGACGACGTACAAGCCGTGCACCTCGGCCCCGAGCGGCTGGCTCGGACACTGCGCGAACGGGCCGACAGTACGATGCAGCTCTCCGCCGACGGGCTGCACCTGCATGACGCCCTGCTGCATGTGGCGTGCGTCCACGTCCTGCACTTCTTCACTCAGCGATCCACGTTCGTCGCCCGTACCCTGGTCTCCCAGAGTCGGCAGCTCGGTGACCTGGAGGCGAAGACAGATCTGCTGATCGAACGCAGTGCGGCGGTACCTGCCGAGGACGCCCGCTTCGAGTCGCGTTACGCAGGGCACATCGAGCAGAAGCACAGCCTGCTCACCATCTATGGCGTGGACCTCAGCGACGACCAGGAATGGCCGCTGGACACCGCCTATCTCAGCCTGGAAACCGTCGTCGGGGAAGAGTCCGCCCAGACATCGGCCGCCCTCAGCCGGCAGACGCCGATCACCCAGCCGGCCGACCGCGCACTGACCGGAAACGATCGCGTACTGCTACGTGGTGTCGCTGGCTCCGGCAAGACCACCCTCGTGCAGTGGCTGGCGGTCACGACCGCACGGCAGGACGCCGACCGGACACCCGCGCCCCTGGTGGGCCGGGTCCCGTTTGTCCTGCCGTTGCGCACACTGACCCGGCACGGTGAGCGCCTGCCCGCGCCTGAGGGGTTCCTGGCAGCCGTGGGCTGTCCTCTGGCGGGAACAGCACCGACCGGCTGGGCCGACCGTGTGTTGTCAGCCGGCCGAGGGCTCCTGCTGGTGGACGGCATCGACGAGGTACCCGCTCAGGAACGGGAACACGCCCGGCGCTGGCTCCGCGAGTTGCTCGCCGCGTTCCCGGGCAATCCGTGCCTGGTGACCGCCCGCCCCGCTGCGGTCCGGGAGAACTGGCTGGCGTCTGCGGGCTTCACCGAACTCACCCTTGCACGGATGAGCCCGCAGAACGTCTCGGAGTTCCTGCACCGCTGGCACCGCGCTGCCGACACGGACGCTGAGCTGGAACGGTCACTGCGAGACGCCATCCGCACGAAGGCGGACCTCGGCAGGCTGGCCACCAACCCGTTGATGTGCGCACTCATCTGCGCGCTGCACCGAGACCGACGGGGGTTTCTGCCTCGCGGACGGAAAGCCCTCTTCGACGCCGCGCTCTCGATGCTGTTGGAACGTCGCGACCGGGAAAGAGACATGGGCTGCCCCACCGGCATCGACGTGGACGCGGACTCGCAGGCGCAGCTTCTCCAAAAACTCGCCTACTGGTTGATTCGCAACGGCCGTTCCGAGCTGGACCGCAGCATCGCCTGCGACCTGCTGGCACGGCTGTTGCCGTCCATGCCCCAAGTCGCCGAGCAGGGAACCCCTGAGCAGGTCTACACCCACCTGCTCAACCGCTCCGGCCTGCTTCGTGAACCGACCCCTGACACCGTCCAGTTCGTGCACCGCACCTTTCAGGATTACCTCGGTGCCCGAGAGGCGGTCGAGGAGCGCGACTTCGACCTGTTGATCGGCAACGCGCACCTCGACCAGTGGGAGGACGTGGTCCGCATGGCTGTGGCGCACGCCCGCCCCGACGAGCGGGCCGTGCTGTTGAACGGTCTGGTGGAGAGAGGTGACCAGGAGGAGCCGATGCGGACCCGACTGCACCTGGTGGCAATGGCCTGCCTGGAAAACGCCACCCAGCTCGCGCCGACGGTGCGCGAGCGGGTGCAGAACCGCGCTGAGGCGCTGATTCCCCCCGTCAGCATCGTCGAAGGCAAGGCACTCGCAGCAGTCGGACCGGTGGTCCTGGAACTGCTGCCCGGCCCGGCAGGCCTGGACGAAGACGAGGCAACCGCCGTCGTGCACACTGCCGCGCAGATCGGCGGGGAGGCGGCGCTGCCCCTGCTCAAGCAGTACCGGGACCACCCCAGCGGCAGCGTGAAACACCAGCTCGCAGGCCATTGGGACCGCTTCGACACCGTCGCCTACGCCGACGAGATCGTCACGCATGTGGTCGGTAGGCCGAATGTACTGATCGTCGTGCGGTCACGCCAGGAACTCGCGACACTGGGCCGGCTCGGTGGACACGGAGACGTCACGCTGAGGGGGGACTTCACCGCAGAGGAGATCAGGGCTGCGCTCTCCCCGGAGCACCTGGTCAGACTGTCGCTTGATCGGAACGAGCGGACCATCGATCTCCGATTGCTCGCCCACTTCCCACTCTTGGAAGAGGTGGATCTGCGGGGTCCCTGGAGTGCCGAGGCCATGTCGCCGCTGGCGGAAATCCGTCTGCGTACGCTCTGGTTGTGGGATCTGGAGGGTCTGGAAAGTGCGGAATGGCTGAGCCGGTGCACGGAGCTGCACGAACTGGGGCTCCGGGGCGGCACCCCGTGGCCCGGGTTCTCCTCCCTGCCGGCGTGCGCCCCGTTGAAGCGCCTGCACCTCCCGAACCAGGTGCATGATCTGCCAGGAATCGTCGAGTGGCCGGGGATCGAGTACCTGAATCTGTTCGACCTGCGGACCCCGTTGACGAACGACGACTGGAGCGGTCTCGCAAACCTGCCGAAACTGCACACTCTCGTGGTCTCGGCTCGAGATCTGCACGGCTCGAGCAACCGCAGGTTGTCGCTCGCCCCCGTCACCGATCTGTTCGTCATCTTTCACGAGCCTGTGGCCGGAAGCGCCTCCCAAGCGCTGGCGGAGATCGTGCGACGATTCCCCTCACTCGTCCATGTGCAGCTCAGCCTCGTCCCCGCCGACCTCGACCTGGCCCCGCTGGGAGAACTGCCCAATCTCCAGCGCGTCTCCGTGGTCCAGACGGAGGGACGTCCCCGGACCGACCGCCTCCCGAGTAGCGTTCAGCTCACCATCCGACCACGTCGGCGGCGAGCTTGAGTGGGTCGCCGCAGGGGCGACCCGGTCAGTCGCGGAAATCCAGCGGCTCGCCGACGTGTGCAGCTGACCTCGCGCCGGCCCTGAGGGCAAAGTCCGTCGCCCAGCAGGTCCTGGCGAGGCAGGCTGGGTCCGAGAGGGGGCCGAGCCCCAGAAGCGGTGGAGCCAGTGCTCCCTCGGCGAATCCGGGCCGGGGGCAAGCCCGGTCCGCTCGTGCCGGACGAGGTGGGCGTTCCCACCTCGGCGACCGCAGGTGCGCGGTCGGCCTCGGCGCGATCATCGATACGGTGCACCCACTACGACTCAGGCAAGACGGTCAGAAGCCCCGAAAAGCTCGTCACCTCGCGTGAGGCCCGACGCCAGGCCGTTGCCCCGGGGGACGGGCCGGAGGCACCACGCGGTGCGTGGTGCCTCCGGTGCGCTCACAGCAGGCGTGCTGGGCGCGTGATTCGGGGGTCAGGCGCGCTCGAGGTACCTGCCACCGAGGTTGTTGCACTGGTACGCGTTGTACGTGGTGGCGCGGTATCCCGGCGGGACGGGCGAGGTGGGGCACACCCAGAGGCCGGCGCGGACGGTCTTGTGCAGCCAGGAACCGATGCCGCCGCACCCGTACTTGTCATGGCCGGTCACCACGTACCCGGGCACGATCGGTGAGCCGGCGCAGGTCCAGAGGCCGTCCTTCGCGAGCTTGTGGTACCAGGAGCCGATGCCGCCGCACCCGTACTTGTCGTGGCCGGTGATGACGTAGCCGGGCACGATCGGCGACCCCGAACAGGTCCACATGCCGTCACGGGCGAGCTTGTGGTACCAGGAACCGATACCGCTGCACCCGTACTTGTCGTGGCCGGTGATGACGTAGCCGGGCACGATCGGTGAGCCCGAGCAGGTCCAGATGCCGTCACGGACGGGCTGCTGGTACCAGGATCCCCTGCCGTTGCAGCCGTTGCGGTCGTGCTGGGTGATGACGTACCCGGCGGGTACCGGTTCCCCGGAGCAGCTCCAACCGCTTGCTGCGGCCTTCGTGGCGCCGGTCTCGGCGGCGCTCGCCGCGGTGGCTGTCGTGCCGGTGAGGACGGCCGCGAGCATCACGACCACTCCGAACGCCGCGGCGAGCCGGGCTCGGAGGACTGCCATCGTCGTACGCATCCGCAGTGGTAATTGGCTGTTCAATTCACACCCACTTCTCTGGACAGGTTCGTGTTCCGCCTCGACGGCTGAGAGCACCTGACGGTGGATCGGGAGGGACCTTACTCGGCTCCGATGACCATCAGCACGGATGTGCGAGAACCAGTGGCCACGTTTGTCTTAAAACAAGCCACCGAGGCCTGCGGCGCTCTCCCGGGGCCCGCACACACCGTCGCGACGGGTGTTCAGGCGGGGCGTCCCTTGGGGCGGCGGAGGCCGGCGGCGGTGAGGCGGCGCACGAGTTCCTTGCTGCCGACCTCGACCGCTCCGAGCCGTACGGCGTCGGCGTAGCGGGTGGACGGCAGGTCGTAGTGGTCGCGGTCGAAGGCCCTGCGGGGCGCGCCGAGGCGGGCGGCGAAGGCGTGCAGTTCCTCGAACGAGACGTCGCTGACCAGGTGCGACCACATCCGGCCGTGGCCCGGCCAGATCGGCGGGTCGATGTACAGCGTCACGCCGACGTGCCCAGGCTGCCGACGGGCGCCACCGCCGTGGCGGTCGGCGTGCACACCCAGTGCGGGTCCTCGCCGAGTTCCGGCTCCACGTCGAGTGCGTGCGGGCCGCCGTCGGCGGTGTCGCCGCACAGCGGGCAGAGCGGCCAGCGTCCGTACCGGTCCAGCAGCGCGTCCTGGACGTCCTGCGCGACCAGGCCGGTGACGTAGGCGGCACCCGGCGGCCACTGCTCGACCCACCACCGCCGGTGGACCACCGCGTCCTCCACCAGGGACACCGTGTCGGGCTCGGCGACGTCCCCGGCTGCCAGGTCGGCGAGGACCAGCGCGCGAGCGGTGTGCAGTGCCTGTTCCAACTCCATGCCCCCATTGCACCAGAGCCACCGCCCCGCCCGGCCCGCGGTCCTGGTGAGCCCGCGGCCCATCGGGGCCGTCCGTCCTGGTGAGCGGTGGTAGCACCGGCCCAACGGCCCTACCCGCCGGTTCGGTTCTCCCCCGCCCGGCGACCCGACTCCCTGCGGGCCGGCGCCACCTTGACGCGACCGGGTGCTGAAAATATCTTCCGGGAGGTGAGGACCCGATGAAGAGAACTTTCACCCGCCAGGCACTCGGTTCGGGGCGCAGCACCCTCCCCGGTCCGCGACCGCCGATGCCGGACGTGCCGCTCGCGCCCGGCGGGTCCCCGACGCCTCCGCCGGGGCCGGGCGCGCTGGCCGCGAAGGTGCGCACGCTGGCACCGTCCATGACGCGTTCCATGCACCGGGTCGCGGAGGCCGTGGCCGCCGACCCGGCGGGTTGCGCGGCGCTCACCGTGACGGGACTGGCGCAGCGCACCGGTACCAGTGAGGCCACCGTCGTCCGCACCTCGCGGTTGCTCGGGTACTCCGGGTACCGCGGTCTGCGGCTTGCCCTCGCCGGGCTGGCCGCGCACCAGGCGTCCGGGGCGGCGCCCGCCGTCACCGCGGACATCGACGCGGACGACCCGATGAGCGAGGTCATCACCAAGCTCGCGCAGGACGAGCGGCAGACCCTCGCCGACACCGCCGCCGGTATGGACCCGGCGCAGGTGGAGGCGGCGGTGGTGGCACTGGCCGCGGCCCGCCGCACGGACGTGTACGGGGTGGGCGCGTCGGCGCTCGTCGGGCAGGACCTGGCGCAGAAGCTGCTGCGCATCGGGCGCGTCGCGCACGCGCACAGCGATCCGCACCTGGCCGTCACCAACGCCGTGCAGCTCGGGCCCGGGGACGTGGCGGTGGCGTTCACGCACTCGGGCCGTACCGAGGACGTCATCGAGCCGCTGCGGGTGGCCTTCGACCGGGGGGCGACGACGGTGGCGGTGACGGGCCGTACGGACGGCGAGATAGCGCAGTACGCCGACCACCTGCTGCTGACGTCCGCCGCCCGGGAGAGTGAGCTGCGCCCGGCGGCCATGTCGAGTCGGACCAGTCAACTGCTGGTGGTGGACTGCCTGTTCGTCGGTGTCGCGCAGCGCACCTACGACTGTGCCGCGCCCGCGCTGGCCGCTTCCTACGAGGCGCTCGCCCACCGCCGCCACGCCCCCCGCACCCGCTGACGCACACCCGCACCCGGGTCCGCCTCACCTGCCCCGCCCGGGCGGCGTGCGAGGCTACCGGCGTGGCAGCGTCCCCTTCCCCGGCACGGAAAAGAGCCCGCACCGCACATGACCGACCATGACGAACTGCGCGACCGGCTCGGCCGGCTGAGCACCGAGGCGCATCGACCCGAACTGGCGGAACTGGACCGGCTGCCGACGCTGGAGATCGCGGCCCTGATGAACGGCGAGGACGCCACCGTCCCGGCCGCGGTGGCCGCCCGGCTGCCGCAGATCGCCGCCGCCATCGACGCGACCGCCGACCGGATGGCCCGCGGCGGGCGGCTCGTCTACGCGGGCGCGGGGACCGCCGGGCGGCTCGGGGTGCTGGACGCCAGCGAGTGCCCGCCGACGTTCAACACCGACCCGTCGCAGGTGGTCGGGCTCATCGCGGGCGGCCCGGAGGCGCTGGTGACCGCCGTCGAAGGGGCCGAGGACCGCCCCGACCTCGCCCAATCCGACCTGGACGCACTGGAGTTGACCGCCGACGACACGGTGGTGGGCATCTCCGCCTCCGGCCGCACGCCCTACGCGGTCGGCGCCGTCCGGCACGCCCGCGCCCGGGGCGCGCTCACCATCGGTCTGTCCCACAACGCCGGTTCACCGCTCGCCGCAGCAGCCGAGCACGGCATCGAGATCGTCACCGGCCCCGAACTGCTCACGGGCTCCACGCGGTTGAAGGCCGGGACGGCGCAGAAGCTGGTCCTGAACATGCTGTCCACGGTGACCATGATCCGACTGGGCAAGACCTACGGCAATCTGATGGTGGACGTGCGCGCGTCCAACGAGAAGCTGCGGGCCCGCTCCCGGCGCATCGTCGCGCTGGCCACCGGGGCGGCGGACGAGGCCGTCGACGCCGCGTTGCGGGAGACCGGCGGTGAGGTGAAGAACGCCGTGCTGCTCCTGCTGGGCGACGTGGACGCGGCGACTGCCGCCCGCCTGCTCGACGAGTCCGGCGGCCGCCTCCGCGAGGCCCTGGACGCCGCCCGGGGGTGACCCGGGCGACTCGGGCCGGGGCACGCTCAGACCCGGGTGACGGGCTCCTGGATCTCCGTCACCCAGTGTTCCGGGCCGCCCTCGCACGAGAGATACAGCTCCCGCGAACTGCCGGACGACCGGTAGCCGTTGCCGTCCACCCAGCGCGACAGGGCCTGGACGGTGGGCATGACGTCCGCCATCGGCCCGTGGTGCACCACGGTTGCGGCCTGTTCGACGGCGGGCAGCTCCACCACCTCGAAGTCGTACTCGGCCCCCTCGGGCACGTCCACGGGCGCGGCGGCGTGCACCACCACGGATCCGTCGTCGGACCGTTGGTCACCGCCTGCCGGGTCGCCTCCCTGGGCCGTGTGTGTGTAGTAGGCGATCGTCGGGCCGGTGATCCGGGCCCCCGCCGCGTCCAGGCGACGGCACAGCTCCTCGAACAGCGGACCGACGACGGGTCCGATCGACTCCGGGGTGAAGTCCGCTGCGGTGGAGCGCAGTTCGGCTACGCGGACGGCCGGGAGCGGCTTGACGACGATGTCGCGGATGTCCATGCGACCCTCACTCTCGATGGTTCGGAGACGCACCTCGACCTGGGAGAGCCGTGCCGCACTCGCCACCAGCTCCGCTTGCAGCTCCGCCCGCCGCAACCGGAGCATGCCGCGCAGCTCCTCGGCGCCCACCTGCTCGTCCAGTACCTCCCGGACCTGCTGGAGGGTGAATCCCAGCTCCTTCAGGGCGATGATCCGGTTCAGCCGGGCGAGCTGGTCGGCGGTGTAGAAGCGGTACCCGCTCGACGGGTCGGTGCGGGCCGGGCGCAGCAGCCCGACGGCGTCGTAGTGGCGCAGCATGCGAATCGACACGCTGCCGGTCCTGGCGAAGTCTCCGATGCTCAACATGACGCCTCCCAGTGCACGGCCTCACACCATGTCAGGGTCAAGCGCCCGTTGCCCGCCGCCCGCCGCCCGGCGGCCTCGGACGTGCCTCCGCCGCGCCGCTCAGGTGAGGGCTCGTGGCAGGGTGATCTGTGTGTACGTCTCGGGCTGGAGGAACTGCGGTCCGTGCCCGGCCCCAGCGTAGGTGTGCCGTTCCGCCTGCGGAAGGAACGCCTCGATGACGTCCAGGACCGGGCCGAAGATCGGCGGACTGTTGTCGCTGACGGTGAGCAGCACGGGGTGGGCGAAGGCGTGCAGCGCGGGCAGGTCGAGGGTAAGGGCGTCGGGGTCGTGAAGCTCGTCGAGGTAGCTCTGCGCGTTGCGGACGAACGTGTCCCGCATCGGTTCGGGCACCCGGTCCCACTGCCCGGGCCCGTACGCCACCGTCTCCACGAAGAGGCGGGCCCCCGCCTCCGACTCGCCGGCCTCCAGCAGCTCCCGCACCGGCGCCAGGTGAGCGAGGAACTCCTCCGCCTCCGCCCGGTGGGCAGGGTCGTCCACCAGGAGGCGGGCGCCGGGCGGCTCGTGCACGGCCAGCCCGCGCACCAGGTCCGGGTGGGCGGCGGCCAGCCGCAGGCTGATCAGCGAGCCGTAGGAGTTGCCGCAGACGAAGACCGGCGCCAGGTCGAGGTGGCGGATCAGTTCGGCCAGGTCCTCCACGTCCTGGTGCACCGAGCCCTGCGCGGGCGGCTCCGCCGGCTCGCTGCGGCTGTGCCCGCGCCGGTCGTAGACCGTCACCGCGCAGCGCTCGGCCAGCAGCGGCACCACACTCCGCCAGCTGTCGGAGTCGGTCCACGAGCCGTGCACCAGCACCACGGAGGGTCCGTCCCCCTCGGTGCGGTGGTACAGCGGCGTACCGTTCAGTTCCGTCACGGGCACGGCGGCCTCCCAGCCGGTCACGGCGGCGTCTGTCCGCCCTCCAGCATCCCCGTCGGGCACGCGTCGCGCGACCGGACGGCGGATACCCGGGTGACACCACTCGGGTGCCCGCCGGTCCGGCCCCGTCGGTCCACTACCCGGCCCAGGCCCGCCACGGGCGGGTGATCACCTCCCGGTAGGTGTGGTGCGACGGGTTGCGTCCGGCGTGGCTGAACGTCCACTGCTGCACCTCGGCGAAGTCCACCCGCACGTCGGACCGGGCTCCGCAGACGGCGCACTCCATGGCGAAGGTGAGCGGCTCCGCGTCCGGCTCCCGGTCCGGCGCCAGGTGCCAGCGCTCGAAGCGCAGTACGGCTCGCAGGCTCACGGCATCCTGCTCTCACGGTTCAGTCGGGCCACCCGCACCCGCAGCTCCTCGCTGGCGAGCGCGCACCGCAACGCGTCGGGCGGGCAGTCCCACTCCCGCCCGCCACCCGGCGGCCGGAGCTGCACGAACGGTCCCTCGTGCCCCATCACCCGACCCATTCGGCCACTGCGGGTGTCCACGGCATGCGTGCCGACGGGGAACTCAGTGGGGGAATTCTTCCTGTTCATGGCGCAAAGCCTGCTTACGCCTCGCTACGGTCGGTAGTAACCAGGTGGATACGGGCACACGCTGTACCCCCTGTGGTCCCGGGAAGGTGAGGGCGTGACAGGCGAGACCAACCAGCATCCGATGGCTTGGCGGTACTGCGGCAACCAGTTGAAGCGCTGGCGAGAGCTGGCAGGCGTGTCCAGGGAGTCGCTGGCGAGCGAGGCCGGCTACGGCTACGACGCCATCAAGGCCATGGAACGCGGCGTCCGTAGGCCGCAGTTGAGCGTGCTGCGAGTGGCGGACGAACTGTGCGGCGCACGAGGGCTCCTGATTGCGGCTGTGGACTATCTGAAGCCGGAGAAGTTCCCGACGTACTCCTACGACTTCATGCAGGCGGAGAACGACGCGATTGCTCACAGCTCGTTCGAGAACGAGTTCATCCCCGGCTTGTTGCAGACCGAGGAGACCGCACGGGCTCTGCTCAGCAGTCACTGTCCGCCCCTGGACGACGAGACCATCGTGGAACGTGTCGCCGCTCGACTGGAGCGGCAGATGCTGCTGGCCAGGCAGACGAGGGCCTTCAGCTTCGTCATCGCGGAGACCGCTCTGCGCAACAGCATGGTGGACCGCCCCGCGCACCTGAAGCAGCTCAGGCACTTGCTCAAGACGGGCGAGCAGCGCAACGTGACCATCCAGGTGATGCCCACAGACTGCGGTTACCACCCTGGCCGTCTAACGAGTTGGTGCGTGATAGCGGGTGTGGCGTCTTTGGCCTGCTCGGGGCTCTTTTCAGATGTTGGTGGTGCGGTCGGAGACAAGGCCGGCGATGGCTCGGTAGGTGTCGGGCAGGCGGTCGCGGCGGTGGGTCCAGCGGGTCAGTTGCTTCCAGCGTTTGTGGTCGGCGAGGGCATGTTCGACTGTGATGCGGTCGGACGAGTGGCCGTGGCGGTCGCGTTCCCACTGCTCGACTCTGCCGGGCAGTGCTCCGGGCCGCGGCTTTCTCGGCGGGGTGATCGCCTGGGCTGGATGATCACGTCTCAGACCGAGGTAACCGTCGTCCAGGAGGACCTCTACCTCGGGGAACTGCTGGAAGCAGACGGCGATGCCCTCGTTGCGGGGGGCGGTAGTGTCGTGCATGCGTCCAGGCCGCAGCGCATCGGCCCATAGTGTGCGGCCACGCCAGTCGGCGATGACGGTGGCTTTCATGGTGTTCTGCTTCTTCTTCCCGGAGACGAGCGCGCGTCGCCCACCGCGGCCGGCCGGTGGTCTGCGGACGTGGATCTCGGTGGCGTCCAGGCGCAGCTCGATGCCTTCGGTCTGGGCGTAGGCGAACACGTCCGGCAGCGTGCGCAACCGCAGGCCGGGGCGGTCGGGGACCGCGCACCCCCGCTCGGCCAGGAGCGGTCGTATCTCTGCGATCGCGCGGGTGATGGTGGAGCGGTCGACGCCGAACAGCAGGCCGAGCACTGCGTGCGGCAGGTCGTGGCGCAGATGGATCAGCGTGGCCACCGCCCGGTCGACGAACACCAACTGGTGACGGGCGCCGGCACCGGCAGCCCGCTTGCGGATTCCTCCCCGCGCAGCATGACGGCGGCCCTCAAGGCCGGACTGCCACGGCACCGCCAACTCCTCGATCAGGCAAGCGAGATGACGCCGAGAGATCCCCGTGAACAGCCGATGCGCCAGTACCGCCCGATTGACCATGATCGCCACAGCCCGATCATGCCACCAGCCAGGCACGACGCCTCACCCGCTATCACGCACCAACTCGTTAGCCTCGATCTTTCGTGACGGTCCGCCGACGGAGTCGGTGGACCGTTTCGCTTTCTGGGACTGATGGCGGGCAGGCTGAGGAGCCGTGTGTCGTCTCGGGTGGACGCCGGGTTCCACTACTCCGGTCTGTACTGGCTCCCTCGTAGAGGTGAGAAGCTTGCTGGTCGGCCGGGGTTCGGCAGGAGTGCCTGCTCTTCCCCGGAGCCCGGCAGGCCGTCCGGATCAAGCACCGTCGCACCGACCGCAAGACCGGCATCAGGACCGTTCACGCCGTCACCAGGCTCACCGCTGAGCAAGCCCACCCCGCTCAGCCGGCGACCCTGATCCGTGATCACTGGCAGATCGAAGTCCTGCACCGCATCGGACACCACGTCCGCCGAAGACGCCCCACAGCTGCGAACCGGCAACGCAATCCTAGTGATGGCCACTTGGCGCAACCTCGCCATCGGCGCCCTGCGGCTGGCCGGTGCGACCAACATCGCCGCAGCTCTGCGACACAACACCCGCAACACGGACCGCCCGCCCTGCTCGGCTTCAAGTGATCACGTAACGGACGCCCGCCGACTACGCCGAAACCCTGACCCGACCGCGCTCCGGTACGACAAATACAAGTCGGAATCCTCATTCAACGCGTTCACGTATCAGCAGTTCGGTGTCGGTTCACTTCCACCCTCGGCAATGGCTCACTAGGGAGGGGATCTGAGCCCCCAACCCCGCTGGTTTGCCCGCCGCCTCACCCTCGGTCCTAAAAGGGGCGACCTTCAGCCGAAGGAAAGGACTGCGCCATGAGCGCCTACGGCCTTTCGGCCGGGCTCACTTTGTTGCGAGCTTCCGCATTCGAAGTACTGCTGGCCTGGCGGCACATGCAGATCGACCTTCCCCCGACTCTGGTGGCCGCAACGGTGTTCACCCTGGCAGCCTGGCGTGAAAGCGGTAGCGGCAGCCTATTGCTGACGCTCTCGGCCAGTACCGCCTACCTGCTGTGTTACTGCTACATTCATTCCTTGGCCAATCAGGTCCACGGCGCTAGAGAAGACGCCCTAAACAAGCCCTTCCGCCCAATCCCCTCAGGTATGACCACGGTCGAGCGGACTCGCCGCCGTTTCGTCGTGGTAGCCATTCTGTATCTCCTGCTGGGTTGGTCGCTTGGGCTGCTGCCGTGGACGCTGCTGTGGCTCGCTGTGGTCGTCGCCTACAACTTCGCCGGGTGGGACCGTTACTGGTGGATCAAAAACGAGTATCCTCCCACTGGCTACCTGGTACAGTCAGTGGCAGCCTGGCAGATAGGCGGAACACTAACTGCACACGCCTGGACATGGATAATTCTGGGCGTCTGCTACTGGCAGTTGGTGTTTATTCAAGATCTGCGTGATGTGGCTGGAGACCGTGCCATGGCACGGGCTACCTTGCCAGTATTGATCGGCGATACAGCAGTGCGAATCCTAGGCTGCCTGGGACTCACGCTGTTCACTTTCGTGACCTGGTGGATCACCACCTCGCAGATTTCCAGCATATGGTTAATCCTCTTCACGACATGTTGCGCCATTGTCGTAGTTCGACTGGCCGCTTGTCGATGTCCGCAGGCCGACAACATCACCTACCAGCTCTACGCAGCTTTCTCCATCATTCTAGGAGCTGGCTCACTGTTATGACCGCGAAATTGGGCAGTATAAATCGACGGCGGGCCGACCACGGCCTGGCCGCAGACATACCGGGATCTTGAAATTCGAAGATGCCGATCATGATGAGCATGCCGGATACATGGTCCGTTTTCCCTGTTTAGAGCTCGTAACACGCTCTTGTGAACTTGCCCTGGTTGGGCGTGACCGGTGTGGG
>NZ_BAAHCA010000031.1:0-17792 GCF_054776295.1 Streptomyces sparsus | reverse complement strand
CGCGGTAGGCGCGGCTGCGGGCGGGCGGGCCGCTGCACTCCGGCACCGTGCCACCGGCCCGGAACGCCGCCCACCAGGCGTCGTCGCGAGGCGTGCGGGTGAAGTAGGTGCGGGTCACCCAGCGGGCGCTGTGTTCGGTGAGCACGTGCTCCTTGACGCGGCGCAGGTGCCCGGCCTCGGACAGCCGCCGCAGCGCGGTGCGCAGTGCGCACTGGCCGTAGGGCAGCACCTTGGCGAGGGTCTTCACGGAGAGGTCGGCGCCTTCCGGCAACCGGTCGAGATACGCCGCAACGGCCGCCTCGCGTGCGGGCAGTTGTGCGAAGTCCCGCTCGTGCGTCGGGCTCTGGCCGGGGGCGCTGCGTTTGCCGTAGCCCGGATTGGCCATCGGGTGTGCGGCGGTGGGCAGGTCGGCGTTAGGGTCTTCAACAGCCATCGGATCGTACGTTGCCTTCGATTCGGTCGGTCAGACCCCGTCCCGGTGTTCCAGCACCGGCCGGGGTCGTTCTCTTTCCGCGCACGCTAGACCGCCGCGACGGCTTGTCGCAAACCGCTCACGCTCGGTCATCACTGCTGGTATAAGCGGCGATTGGATCGGCGGGACCGCCGACCGGGCGGCCCGGAAGGTGAGTTGGCGAGTGGGTGTGTCGGCCGTGGGGGAGGGTGGGCGGGAGGAGAACCTCCACCCATTCCTGTGAAAAAGGGCTCGGAGGTCGGAGCTTGAGCCCCGGGAAGCAGACCGGGCCGCGCAGCCGACACGGCGGGCCGGCTCGTGCGGGGCGCACCGCAGGGACGATGGAGGCGGACGGGTCAGCCGGCCAGGCCGGGGACGACCTCCGCGCCGGGGACCTGGGCCAGCATGCGTCCCGGCAGCAGCAGCTTGCCGCGGCGCAGTCCGCTGCCGATCACCACGTACGGGGCCGCGGCCACCGCCTCGTCCACCAGCAACGGCCAGTCGGCGGGGAGCCCGAGCGGGGTGATGCCGCCGTACTCCATGCCGGTCTCGGCCACGGCCGTGTCCATCGGTGCGAACGACGCCTTCCGGGCCCCGAGGTGCTTGCGCACGGTCCGGTTCACGTCCAGCCGGGTGGTGGCCAGCACCATGCAGGCGGCGAACGTCGTCTCCTGCCCCCGCTTCGCGGCCACCACGACGCAGTTCGCCGACGCCTCCGGAGGCACGTCGTAGGTCTCGCAGAAGACGGCCGTGTCGGCCTTCTCCGGGTCGGTGTCGACGACCAGCACCGATTCCACCGGCTCGGCGCCGGCCCAGGCGGCGAGCGCCTGGGCGACCGGCTTCGCCACCAGCTCAGGCCGCTGCACGGCCGGCCAGGCGGCCTCGAAGGAACCGAAGGGAACGTCTCGCGCCTCACTCATGGCGTCAGGCTAGAGGGTGACGGCGCGGCACGGCGTCCCGGGACTCCGCAGCGGGAGTCCCGGGACGCCGGACGGTCGGCGAGCGGTGCTGCCCCCGGCCGGATCAGCCACCGGCTGGGGGAGCGCCGACCGGTTCATCGGTCGACCGGTTCGGCGGCCGACCTGCTCAACCGCCCACCGGACCAGTCGCCTGCCGGATCAGTCGAACGGGTCGAAGGTGATGTAGGCCTGCTGGGGGTTGCCGTCGTGCACCAGGGACTCGTGTGCGCCGACGTCGTCGAAGGCGAAGGCGTAGGCCTTGCCGTTGACCATCTGGTCGTGGACCTTGCGGGCGTAGTGGTTGGTCACCGCGTCCTTGTAGAAGTTCGCGTTGTTCGCGTCCGGCTGGTTGGGGTTGACCAGGAGCGTGGAGCGGTTGAAGCCCGCGCACAGCGTGCGGGCGATCGGGCCGACCACGTGGTCGTTGGGCGCGTGCAGTGATTTGTGGCAGCCGAAGATGCTGTCCGCGTCAGGCTTGTTGAACGACGCCACTCGGGCGCCGGAGCCGTTGGTGAAGTGCATGGTGTTGCCGGAGACCCGACCGTAGAACCTGGTGTTCGGCTCGTGCGTGAACGGCGTCACGGTCAGGGTCTGGCCGCTGTAGCGGTTCCACACGCGGTTGACGTAGTCGTCCATGATGTTGGCCGGAATCATGCCCGCGCCGAGGCCGTGGCCGGGGGAGAGCGCGCGGAGCACCGTTCCGTCCGGCCGCGTCTGGATCAGGTTGGCCCATCCGCCGGGCTGGCCGCGCAGGGCGCGGAAGAACCCGTGGTAACCGCCTGGCTTGAGGCGACCGGTGCTCCTGACCGTGCCGTTGGCCTCCTTGACGCCCACCGCGTACGGCGCGGAGAACATGTCCACCTGCGTGCTGTTGATCCACAGGCCGGAGTCGTTGAGCGTGTACTCGGTCCAGTTGAAGAGGATGTTGCGGTTGGGGTCGGTCGGGTTCTGGAGCGCGGGCTGCACCAGACCACCCGTGGTCAGCCGGAACACCAGCTTCTGGCCGTAGGAGAAGTAGACCCGGCCGGAGAACTTCGGCATCCGGATCGTCTTCGACTGCCCGTTGGCCGGTCCGGGGATCGACGCGTCGGGGGCCGGCGTGGGCGGGTTGCCGCCCGCCGGCCAGGGGTGGAACGTGCCGTTCGCGTCGGCCCAGCCCTGGCGGCCGGAGGCGAGTTCCGTGCCGATGACGTAGACGTAGGTCTGCTCGCCGCGGCCGGAGTTGTTCTTGAGGGTCAGCGGGATGGTCGCCGGTACCGCGGCGGCGGCACTGTCAGCGGTGGTGCTGTCGGCGGCGGAAGCCGGGCCGACGGCCATGAGGCCGGTGGCGAATATCGCCGCGGCACCGAGATACGCCAGCGTTCTTCGTAGAGCGCGCACGCTTTTCCTCCTTGGGGTGCGGGGTTCCCGTTCAGGCGGAACGTGGGGTACGTGTGCCGCTCGGGGGCGACGCACGGATCAGCCGTCGCGGGCCGGCCCGGAGGGGGCAGGCGCCGACGGAGGCACGGAGCTTCGGGTGAGGTGAGGTGAGGTGAGGTGAGGTGAGGGGTCAGGGGTGAGGGGGAGCCCGGGTGGCCGGGCCTTGACGCTCTGCTGTGCCGGTAGGAGGGGGTCCACCGGCGGCCTGAATGTGAGAGCGCTCTCAGGATCGGCGCGTGACGGGGACGCGTCAAGGAGTCGCGCAGAATCCGGAACCCGGGGCAGGTAGAGCCCGGAACCGGTCCGGCGGTGCGGAGCTGACCCGTGAGCCCTCCTGCACGCCTGCACGGTTGCGACCATGGCAACGGCAACGGCCACCGTCCGGTCTTCGTCGGCGTCCTCGGGGACTGACGACGACCGGGCGGTGGCCGTGGGGCCGCAGCGCGGAACTGCCGGCGTGCGGGCGGTGCCTACTGCTTGCGGGGCTGGTTGAAGCGGAGCATGTTGCCGGAGGGGTCGCGGAAGGCGCAGTCACGGACGCCGTAGGGCTGGTCGGTCGGCTCCTGGAGTACCTCACCGCCTGCCGAGCTGATGCGTTCGAAGGTGGCGTCGCAGTCGTCGGTGGCGAAGATGACGCCGCGCAGCAGACCCTTCGCCATGAGTTCCGCCATGGCCTGCCTGTCGTCCGGCGACGCGTTCGGGTCGGCCAGCGGCGGTTCCAGGACGATGTTGACGTCCGGCTGCGTGGGCGACCCGACGGTCACCCACCGCATGCCCTCGAAGCCGACGTCGTTGCGCACCTCCAGGCCGAGGACGTCGCGGTAGAAGGCGAGCGCCTTGTCGTGGTCGTCGACGGCGATGAAGCACTGGGAAAGCGTGATGTCCATGTGGTTCACGCTATGACTCGGAGGCGGGTTTCGCTTCTCCGTTCCTGACCGGTCCCACGCCTTTCGCGGGGCTCCCGTTGCTGGCCGGGTCTCCGCTCTTCGGCGCTTCCCCGTTCCTGACCGGCCGCGTGTACATCTTGGCGATGCAGGCCGGGATGGCCGCTCCGTCATCGTGGCGGCGGGCCCGGTAGGCGCTCGGGCTCTCGCCGACCAGCTCGGTGAAGCGCGAACTGAACGACCCCAGCGAGGTGCAGCCCACCGCGAAGCAGACCTCCGTCACCGACAGGTCACCCCGCCGCAGCAACGCCTTGGCCCGCTCGATCCGGCGCGTCATGAGGTAGCTGTAGGGCGTCTCGCTGAAGGCCGCCCGAAAGCTTCGGGAGAAGTGGCCGGTGGACATCAGGGCCACCCGCGCCAGCGCCGGCACGTCGAGCGGCTTCGCGTAGTCGCGGTCCATCACGTCCCGAGCCCGACGCAGCCGCACGAGGTCTTCCAGCATCACCCGGCCAGCATTCCACAGCGGACGGTGTCGGTGCCGTCTGGAGCGCATGGCCTACCTGGACACGTGTGAGGTGCGCTGCGCTGGGCGCTTTGCTGTATCTCTTCGTCGTTCCGGGCGACGTCCTGCATTCCGGTCAGGGCCGGTTCATGTGACGGCTCAGCTCTTCGGCATCCTGACGCCAATGAGCCCTTACACCATTCTCAACAGGTGGCGAGTCCAAGGGCGGTGACGGCACGGACGGCGGTGGTGATCCGGGTGGTGCTGCAACGGAGATTCCGCAGGAGACGCCAGCATTTGAGGGTGGCCATGGCGCGTTCGTCGAGGCTGCGGATCTTGGCGTGATCGCGGTTGCGACGCCGACGCCAACCGCGCAGACCCTTGCCCCGGAACGGGACGCGCACAGCAGGACGTGCCCCTGATACGCCTTGTCCGCCCAGCACTTGATGCCATCGGCGGCGAGAGCGCCGGGAATGCCACGGGCCTGGGCCGTGGTTAAGAGCGTGCACGACCCCGGGCAGTGCGTCCGAAGCCCGAATCAGAGGGCCGGCTGGATCCGCGAGGACCTGCACGTTCATCCCGTGGTACTTCTTCTTCCCCGAGTAATACGGCTGGTCGGCAGCGATGCCGTCGATCGGCAGCACGGTGCCGTCGAGGATCACGTACGCCTCCTTCCGCACGGTCGTCATGGCCTGTTCCAGCGCGGGCGCCCGAGCGGCCAGGAGGTCGACGGCCTCGCGCATGTACCGGTACACCGTCGTAATCCCGACGCGGAAACCTGCTGCAAGGCGGGCGTAGGTGTCGCCGCAGCGCAGATGGGCCAGAACGGGCAGGGCCCGCGGCCACAGGTCAGGCCACGCCACCGAGAGCCAGTCCGATGGCGGTGACCTGCGAGGAGACAGGAGGGGTGCTGCAGGATGCGGCTGGACGAATCGATGGCGGACGGGTGGAGAAGCACGCGAAAGCTCCTGGCGGACTGGTGCTCTTGGTCGTGAACCCGTCTACCAGGGGCTTTCTTCATGTCCGCTGGCGGGGTCGCCCGTCCAACCTGCCGTCAGGTCGGAACCAGCTCGCTGTGACGAGTGGATGCCACACTTGCGGGGTTGCCTATTGAGGCGGTACGGATCGCGGTGCCGGTGTTGCCAATCCCGGCGGGCGAACTCGACTGGTCGCGGGCCTGCGTGGACGGCTCCCACCTCCACGCGAAGAAGGGGGTGCCGACACCGGTCCGTCGCCGGTCGACCGGCGCAAGACGGGCAGCAAACACCACCTGATCTGCGACGCACGGGGCACCCTGATCAAGGTCATCAGCACCGCCGCCAACGTCAACGACGTCGCTCAGACCCTCGACCTCATCGACGGCATCCCACCCGTCGCCGGCCGCCCCGGGCGTCCGCGCCGCCGTCCCGAAGCCCTGCTCGGCGACAAGGCCTACGACTCACACCCCAACCGGCATGAGCTGCGCAAGCGGCGGATCCTGCCGGTCATCTGCCGCAAGGGAGCCCCGAACATCAAGGGCTTGGGCAACCTCCGCTACGTCGTGGAACAGACTTTCGCCCTGCTCCACCAGTTCAAACGACTGGCCGTCCGCTGGGAACACCGCACCGAACGCCACGACGCCTTCATCTCCCTGGCCTGCAGCCTGATCTGTCGGAGACGCCGCAAGAAGGCACGATCATAATCGCGTTACGAACTCTCAGGGCAGTCACAACCGTGACACCGCCTCAGGCCGCTCAACCGCAGAGACCCGGAAGAACACGTCTACTCTGAGTCGAAGAGGACCTGCCCCAGCTGTTCTCCGCATGCCCTGTGTCTCCCGGTGCGGCCCTGCTTATCCGATCCCTTTCGCCGAACGGAGCCTATCGTTGAGGTGCCGTGCAAGCAGTGGTACCACCGGGCATGCGGTGACGATTATTCGCCACTGCTCGATACACAGCCGCGGCAATCCACCGAGTCGGGGGTATCCGCAGCAAAATGTCTGGGACACGCCACGGGCCACCCCAATGGCGGAACAACTCAGCGAAGGCTAAAGCACCGCCCGCCACCCGCCCATCCCGGTGAACCCACAACATCTCACGCGTGGCACGCTGTTCGCTGATGCCGAACTGTTCGATACCGATCTCTTGCCACGTCTGTACGTTCATCATCGGGCGCCGCGGATCGGCCAGCAACATAGTAATGGTGCGGGTGCAGAACCCGCAGTCCCCGTCGTAGATGAGAACCGGCAGCGGCATTCCGATCAACATTCCTCCCTCATGCACCGCTGGGTCTCAGCCCATTCGATAGCGGCCTTGTCGGTCTTGGAAGAAGACCCGTGTAGGCGGTGCATGAGGATCCATCGTCCGTCCGGAAGCACTCCGGCGAACACCGAAGATTTACGTGTGGCCCCGTTGTGCCACGTCAGAGGTCCGGTCCGCTGCCACGTCGGAGCCGGCTCGCCGAGAGAACGGTCGCTGACCAGCCGTAGCAGGCCAGTCATGGTCCGTGGGGTAGCCCACAACCCGGCGGCAGGAAGAATCGCTCCGTCCAGCGTCCACGGAGCGATCGGGCGTCCCAGAAGCCCTCGCCGTACCGCCCGGTTGTGTGGAGGATGGGGTGTCATAGCCCCGGGATCGAGCCCGAGCGGGGTTAAGACATGATCTCTAACAAGCTCCTGGTAGGAGCTGCCCGCCGCCGCCACCAAGGCGGCACCGAGAATTGCGTAGCCGAAGTTGGAGTACTCCTCATTCTCACCCGGTGGACGGGTGGCGAGGGTGTCCAAGCGAGGCAGGAGGCTGCGAAGGGCATCATCGGTGAAAGACCGGTATGGGTCACGGTATCTGACGCCCGGTGGGAGGCGTGGCAGACCAGAGGTGTGGCGCAACAGGTGATTCAGTGTGATTTTGGTTCCGGCCGCATCTGGCAGCCATGCGCTAACCGGATCATCCACGCTTAGCCCCCCGGTTTTGGCAATCTGCATCAGGATGGTGCCGGTCACCACCTTCGTCAGAGACGACATCTCGGCGAAAGCATCAGGGTCATGACCAGCCGTGGTGTGCGACCGGATGCCCTCACTCGCCAGAACACAGGTAGGAATCATCAATGCACCGCTTTTTCAGTCTCAGCTACCGACAGCGTGGAATCGGCTTCCACGTGCGCTCCCGGGTTCCCCCTGTGCACACGGTTAGCAGCACGAACCCACAAGACACGCCCCCGTGACAGGGCACGATCAAGAAAGGATGACAGAAAGACGAGATCGCAAGCGATCATCGTCAATGCAAATCCAGTCAACCCCATGAACACTGCGATCGAAATATGGAACATGATCGACATTGCCGCAGTCCAAGGGCGTAGTACGGGGGCTATGATCCCCAATGGGAAGTAGACCATGAAGAGCACCGTTGAATACGTGCCCATGTAAACGAACCAGTCGTTTCCGTACGCGATGCTGGAAATGCCAGGTAGTTCGAATTCTGGCACTCGCATGATGTAAAAGAGCGCCGTGCCATCTTGCCAAACCTGCCCCATTACCTTGTACAACCCGCTGACCACGTAAACTAGGCAGATCTGGGCGGCGATGGCCAGTGCACCCAGGTTATGCAACGGCGCTGACAGCGCCCGTACTCCCACTGGCAGGTTTCCCTTGAACCGGCCCACCAGCCCCGCAGGGAAGCTGAACCGGTCGTAGCAGCGGGTCAGTAGAAGCAGTGGGATGACGACATAGGCAAGGTTGTCGCCCCCGTCCAGCAGCGCGGGCTGGCGTTGGTACACCGACCACAGCAACACCCAATGCGCCGCCAGACCGAGCCTGCTGCCGATACCGAGCATGACTGCCAGTGCTACTAACGCTCCGGCGTGGAACACAACCTCGAACCACACCTGCGAACTGCTCCAAGCGTATAGGTTGAGTGTGCCGCCGAGCTGCTTCGTGAATTCATGGTGCGGCAAGACCCCGTCGGGGCCGAACAGGTACTGACGGTCAGTGTACTGGCTCGCGTAGTACATGAATCCTACGAAGCCGAGCAGACAGCGGGCCCCGGATACGCCAAGAACGCTTACGGGGCGCGTGGCCCACCGGTCGACCGCGGCCATGAGTTTGGTCATCGCAGACCCTTCGTGCTCCGCCATGGGAAGTCCTGGACCTCAACTTTCCCTTCCGTCTTGGGATTGTTCCGCTTGGACCACGGAGGAAGTTCGTGAATATACATACGGATCTGCACCTTCACTGGGTGGCCCCCGCATGTGGTCGGCATATGGTCCATAGCAAAACGGGAGACGAAAGTGATGGCATCGGCCTGTGATTGCTTCTCATGGGGCATCAGAGGCATCACTGGCTTTTTGTCGTTCCGGGCCTCCTTCCGTAGCCGCATCAGTAGCTCATCCCCGTTGCTGAGCTGCTGCACGCTGGCCGTAACCACCCGCGACATCCGCGGCGGGAAGAACCTGCTGTCCTGTACTTGTTCGACGAACGGTGTCGTGACGTCGTGGTAATCAGTGACGTTTCCATCCATGCACTTTGCACGGGCCAGGATCCCCCTGTCGTCCATCAATGGATCCGGGGCGAAAAGCATCCAGTTTTGGGTGAAGTACGGGTCGAGATAGCCAGAGACTGTGTCATAGTAGCGAAGCTTCGCGGGGCTCAAGGGCGCCTGCGACAAGGCGGACATAAGCATGTGAAAGCCCAGTAGGGCGCCGCCGAGAAGCAGCGCCGCCCTACTGACCTTGCGGTGAATGTGCGTCACTTGTCGAAGGCCACGTCCACCGACGTGACGCCGTCCGGTGACGTTCCGTTGGCGGGAGGAACTCCGAACAGGGAGCCGAGCTCGCTGATGTTGCCTATACTCTTGCCCCCCTTGGTAGCGGCCTTCGCATGCACGGTCGCTTTCTGCGCGGCCTTGGACACGGCGGACAGAATCGCCTGGGGCTGCTCGTTGGCTGCGGTCGACTGGGCAGCTGCTGGTGCGGCGACCGGCTGCACCGCCGCGGCTTGGGCCGAACCCTGCGTCCCAATGATGCCGGCGGCACCGGCCACCGCGATACCCACAGCAACAACAGACTTTCGAATCTTCATGGCTTGCCTCTTCCGTATCGTCTACTGATCGAACGCGTGGTCAACGGGAATGCCCGGTACAGTGGCCAGCGATACGTCGTCACCGCCAGCCAGATGACGTGTGGCCGAACGAGCCGCCTTGGCAGCCTTCGCCGCGACGGAGAGAATGGCCTGCGGCTCAGCCTCTTCCCCTGCCGCTATATGACTAGCCGTCTTTTCGGACACCGGTTGTACCGGTGCCGCCTGGGCCGATACTTGGATGGACAATACGAGGGCAGCACCCCCCACCGTTAGGCCGATGGCGGCAGCCAGCTTCCTGTTCACCGAACAACTCCTTCCATTGCAGGTACCGCAACTTGCGCGGTACCTGCTGGTGTCGACGGCTAGGACTCTGGCATGTGCGCATCCGCTCGCGATATTGCCTCTTGAGGCGTTGCCTCTTGAGGCGTTGCCTCATCGGGCACGTCGTCAACGGCGAAGACAAGCTTGCGATGCCGTTCCGCAAGCACGGCTGCCGCCACCCGTGACTCCACACCCAACTTCCGCATAATGTGAGTCAGATGTGAGCGGATCGTTCGTTCGGCTACGCCGAGCTCTGCTGCAAGACTCCGGTTGGTCATACCAGTAGGGAGCAGAGCCAGAACCTGCCGCTCACGCGAAGTTAGCTTTC
The DNA here is from genome assembly GCF_054776295.1 of Streptomyces sparsus. NCBI lineage: Bacteria > Bacillati > Actinomycetota > Actinomycetes > Kitasatosporales > Streptomycetaceae > Streptomyces > Streptomyces sparsus. Next base: position 7,878 of record NZ_BAAHCA010000031.1, on the reverse strand, counting down.
TGATAGAGGCAGACATTTCTTCTTTGGAGCACACAGATCCCCCAGGCATCAAATATAATTGAATGCTTGAATGCTACAGTCGCTAGCATCGCGGTCGCACTTCCGTGTTTTTGCCGGTCAACGATACTGCTAGACGAGGCCGTCCTTCGCGCTGCAGCGTCTGCGAAATCACGATGCAAAGAATTGCACGTTTGCCATCCGCTGAGTGAATCCCTTTCCGTGCGGGTGTGATCCGTTCTGCTCCCTGCGGTGATTCTCCAGGAAGGAGTTCCGGAGGGTGATCAAGCTGACTTTTCAGTCAACCGGCAAAGAATTATCGGAACGATCAATTCAGTGTCCAGCTATTCTCGTCTCCCCCCTTCAGTAGGGCAGGTTCTTTCATTACTGTTGCAGTCGGCTGCAAATGGAACGCTGTGAAGATGGCTGAGCTATTCCAGTCATGCCACTGATCGGGTGACGTCGTGGGGGTGTGCAATGCGCGAGACTCCCGTGTCGCTCCAGCCCCCGGGTGGACATCGGACTCAAGCTGCCACCCAGCGACGAACTTTTCCGGCGCACTAGACTATGCGTGGAGCTCTCGCTGCGGCTCGGGCCCTGTCGAGCGCAGCGTGGCACGGATGAAAGTCCTGGCGCATCTTCCATGGATCACGCACCAGCCCGAATTGCATGACGTCAATCGCCAAGGCCGTCCTCGCCCTCGAGTGGAAACGCTGAAAGAGCACACTGGTCGCTGCACATGCAATCACATCGTCTCGACCTCGGGAGTGGTGCTGGCTACCGAAGGGGTTGTTTTCAGACATCAAGGCAAAGTAGTGACTGCTTGGATGAACTTGCATAAAGAGTGCGTACGTAGGTACGTAGAGTCACCGGCGCTTGACACTGTAAGGGGAGGTTGGGACGCCGGTCGGCAGGAGTTCTTCGAGAATGGCGAGGGTTTCAGCGGAGGTCGAGGGCTCGCCCTGCGGGCCGTCGACCTCGCGAGGAGCATTAGCTCCGTGGCTTCCGGTGAGATCCGCGCCCGAACCGTCGGTCGCGGTGGCGGTGGTCTGCGTGCCTGCGTCGTCAGCGGCGTTCACCGCAGAGGCGGCCGAAGAATTGTCCGCGAGACGTGCGGCAGGAGTTGCCGACTCCTCGAGGCCGGCAGCGCTGGATGCAGCCACGGTCTCGTCATGGCGGCTGACGTGGATCGGATGTCCGTCGGCATCTAGAAGCCTTCCGGACGGTGTCAGAAGCTTTCCGTCAGGAAGTCTCACCGTGTCCGTCGGTAGGTGCGAAGGCGGATGATCCGGACGCGTGGGTGTCGACGGCCCTTCTGGGAACGCTCCGGAACCAGGCGGAGGTACCAGCCTTCCGTCCGGGAGCTTGGTGACGAGGCCGGTCGTGACCCTGTTCAGGTTCGTGGCCACCTCGCTGGTCCTGGGTAGCTTGCCGACCGTGGCCCCCACGCCCTTGCCGATGTATGTCATCGGGTCCGCGAGGCGTCCTGCTGTGTTCACGGTCTTGCTCAGCTTGCCGGCGTTTCCGGCCTTGGTCGCCCCGATGCCGGGCGTGAGGACGTTGAACGTGACCAGGCCTGCCGCGCGGGTGGGGTTCTCGCCCCACTGGTCCCAGGCCACCATCGCCTTGCCGAAGTCCCTGGTGGCCTGCTTCATACGCTTCTCGTCGGCGGCCTCCTCGTCCGGGCCCAGGGTCTTGTCGAGTGCCCAGTCGAAGGGGGCGGCGGTGTAGAGGCCGACGCATCCCACCACGCCGAAGAGACCGGACCAGGCGTCTGTGAATCCGTCTCCCCAGGGGTTGACCGGAGTCCCGAGGCCCTTGAGCGCCTCCCAGACGCCGTCAACGACGAACCCGTCCCAGACGAAGCTCTTGACGTGGTGGCCGATCTCCCACCACTCGCGTTCGCGCTCGACCACCTTGCCCCAGGGAGTCTCACCGGCCTTCTTCATGTCGGCGGCGCTCAGGCCGTACATGTGCTCTCCGCTGGAGCCGTCGTCGGTCGTCCACGGAGTGCCGCCGACCAGTCGGAGGATGCGGTTCGCGCGCGGCGCTCCGCGGCCCAGAACTGGGCCACCGCCACGCTCACGTCCTGGTGCAGATCGTTGTTCCTGGTGGTGTTGTCCTCGTCCTTGCGCCACTCCGCGTCGTCCTCGATCGAACTGACGAACTCGCGCGTCTCCGCCCGGAGGCTCTCCAGCCTCCTCTCGATCGGGCGGACCTCGGCGGCTGATGCCATACGAAACCAGGATCGCGCGTGCCAACACAACCGGATCAGGGTCGAGAGGCGCACCTCACGCACGTGCGGCGTCGAGAACGTGCGGCGCCCCGGCGCGCGTCAATCGCTGGTCAGGGCTTCCGACTTCACCGCTGTGACGAAGGCGGCCCAGCCGGGGGAGGGGAAGACGAGCGTGCCCAGCTCGGGGCGCTTCGAGTCGCGGACGGGAACGATGTCGGCGCATCCGTCGGCTACTTCGACGCAGTTGCCTCCGCTGCCGTCGCTGTAGCTGGACCTCTGCCACCGGGCGCTGCTCGTGTCATGGTGCACTGTCCTCATGGGCGTACTCCTCCGCCACCGATGCGATCAGCGTCAGGGACGCCTCCGGCGACAGCGCGGCGGCCCCGAGCAGATCGTAGGACAGGCGGTACCGGCTCACCATCACCGGCTCGTCGATCAACTTGCCGGTTCCCAGGCCCTCGACGTAGACCAGCGGTGCCGCGTCGGGGAAGTCCATCACCTTCAGGCCGCCGCCCAGGGCCGGGTGCGCACCGGCGGTGAACGGCAGCACCTGGACGATGATGCGGTGACGTTCGGTGAGGTGGCGGACGCGTCCGAGTGCCTCGGCCATCGTCGACGGGCTGCCCACGACCCTGCGTAGCACGTTCTCGTCCAGCACCACCCACAACAGCGGATCCGTTGGATGGCTGAGGATCTCGGCTCGCGCCAGCCGTGCCGTGACCAGTTCGTCGATCACTTCTTCGGGGGCCGTCGGCTGGTAGGCACGGAACACCGCCCGGGCGTAGCCCTCGGTCTGGAGCAGGCCCGGGATGAGCAGGGGTGCGTACTCCTTGATGGACTGCGCCACCGCTTCGGCCTCTGCTGCTTCGGCGAAGTGGTCCGGGTAGCGGGAGGTGGTGGCCGCCGCGCAGTTGCGGGCGAAGAAGCCGCCGGTGCCGAGCGTCTCGTCCAGTCGCCTCGCGTAGTCGGGCTGCATGCGGCGGGTCCCCGCCTCCAACTGGCCGATGAACGAGCCGCTGACGAAAAGCGGCTTGCCCAACTCCTCCTGGCTCAGGCCGGCCTGCTCGCGTTGGAAGCGGAGCTCGGCGCCCAGCAGGGCACGCGGTGAGGATCCCGGGTCCAGCTTCTTGGGTGCGGGCACGGTGGCAACTCCCTGTCGGACATGTGCTCTTGTTGGACGTTTTGCACTGCTCAGGCTAGCGGGCAGCGTGCACGCTGGGTGTGTCATCGCACTACACACAGTGGAAGGTGGTCCCTGATGGCGTCTACTGAGCGTCGCCGCGCGGCGGTCGAGCAACTTCGGGCAGCGGAGGACGTGGCGAACCGGCTACGGGAGGTGCTGGTCGCTCGCGGCATCGTGCTGCCGTCGCTCCGGGTGGACCCGGTGACGTGTGCGCGCGAGGAGCCGAACCCGCTGGTCGACCTGGGGTGCTGCAACCAGGAGACGGCCGGCAGGTTGGCGGACGCGTTGCGGCTGCGCGGGTCGACGGAGGGGCTGGCCGCCCGGCTGGCCGAGCGCAACCGCCAGAGTCGGCTGCCGTGAGCGGGCAGCAGCGGGCCGGGGGAGGTCCGGCCCCGCGTGCGGAGAGCGGACGCCGGACGGTGGCGGTGCTGCGGCACGAACTGTGGACGTTGCGGCCGGACCGGGAGCCGGACGCCGAACCGGTGACCTTCGCCATGCAGTGTGCGGTCTGCGCGGAGGCGTCCGTGCCGTCGGTGGACTTCGGGGACGCGCAGGCGTGGACGTTCCGGCACGCCGGACGGCACCCGTCCCACCACAGCTACCGGGAGCTGATCACCCGCCCCTGGCACGCGTACCGCCCGAATGGACGGCCCCCTCGCTGAACGGCCGGGCACGTGCGCCCGGCGGGGATGCGCCTGCGTGGGGCGCCGGGCCGCCCGTCGGTGGGCGTGCGCCTCCTCCGTCTTGAGGGGGACGGCGGGGACGGCACCACGGAGGGACGCGGTGCGGGCGGCCACTCCGTACTGTCGGGGGCATGACGGAGAAGTACGAGGACCCTGACCTGCGGACGGAGATGCGCCTGGCCCGCGACGCGGCCGACATCTTCCGCGCGGACCTGATCGACGGCGCTTTCGACTTCCGGCCCCTGCAACCGTGCAGCGGCCGGTGGCTCCGCTGGGTGCCGCGCCCGATGCGCGGCGCGGCCCGTTGGACCCCGCAGCTGCTGGTCCTGGTGCTGGCGCTGTTCCTGCTCACCGCCATCTGGTCGGATTCCTACCTGGGCGGGGTGCTGAGCGTCATGCGCACGGTGGTGGTCCTCGTGCCACTGGTGCTGCTGCTGTTCCGGCCCGTCGCCGCGTTCTGGATGTCACTCGGCCTCACCGCGGGCGTCATCCTGGTGGCACCCGGCTGGGGCGGCTCACCGTGGCCGTGGGCGCCGGAGTTCATGATCGTGCACCTGGTGGTGATGATGGTCGTCGCCGGCCGGTCCCGTCCCCGGGTCGCGCTGGAACTGTGGGCCGTGACCGGGGTCAGCGGTCTGGTGCTCACTTTCGTCGCGTCCGTCCATCCCTTCGTCTACCTCGGCTCCTCGGCCTCCGAAGGAGTGTCCAACACCGCGGTCCTGCTCATCCTGTCCGCCATCGGGCTCGGGCTGCTGATGCTGCTGCGCGGGTTGCGGGAGTCCCGGCAGCAGGTCGTCGAGCAGGTCGCCGTGGTGCAGGAGGAGCGGTCCCGGCGCACGGTGCTGGAGGAGCGCACCACGATCGCGCGGGAACTGCACGACGTGGTCGCCCACCACATGTCGGTGGTCGCCATCCAGGCCGAGGCCGCCCGCTACCGGGTCGAGGACCCGCCTGAGGAACTGGTCGCCGCGCTGGGCACGATCCGGGAGAACGCCGTCGCCGCGCTGACCGAGCTGCGCCGCGTCCTGGGCGTCGTGCGGTCCGAGTCGCCGGCGGTCCCGGAGGCGCCGCAGCCGACGCTCGCCGACCTCGACACCCTGCTGGACGGGGTACGGGCGGCCGGACTGGAGGTGCGGAAGACGACCACGGGTGCGGTGCGCTCGCTGCCGCCGGGGGTCGAGCTGACCGCGTACCGCATCGTGCAGGAGGCGCTGAGCAACACGCTGCGGCACGCGCCGGGCGCCGCAGCCGGCGTCGAGCTCGGCTACGTGCTGGGCGGCCTGGGCCTGCGCGTGGTGAACGAGGCGCCGAACTCCGCTCCGCAGTCCTCCCCCGGCGCCGGTCACGGCATCCTGGGCATGCGCGAACGCGCCGCGATGCTGGACGGCGTGCTGACCGTGGGGCCGACGGGCGACGGCGGCTGGGCGGTGGAGGCGTTCCTGCCCGTTCCGGTGGAACCCGACGACGACAGCTCCGCGTCCGGCGACCGGCCGTCCGGCAGCGGCGAGAAGGATGCCGCCGACCCGAAGGGGCCCACTGACCGGAAGGGGCTCGCTGACCGGAAGGGGCTCGCTGACCGGAAGGGGCTCGCGGACACGAAGAAGCTCGGAGTCCTCGGGCAGCCCACCGAGCAGAAGGAGTCGGCCCCGTGATCCGGGTGCTGATCGCCGACGACCAGATGATGGTGCGCGAGGGCTTCTCCGTGCTGCTCAACGCGCAGGAGGGGATCACCGTCGTCGGCGAGGCGGTCAACGGCCGGGAGGCCGTCGCCAGGGTGGGCGAGCTGCGGCCGGACGTCGTGCTGATGGACATCCGCATGCCCGAACTCAACGGGCTGGACGCCACCCGGGAGATCGCCGCCTCCTCGGCCGAGACGCGCGTCCTGATCCTCACCACCTACGACCTGGACGAGTACGTCTACCAGGCCCTGCGGGCCGGGGCGTCCGGCTTCCTGCTGAAGGACGCCTCCGCCCAGCAGCTCGCGGACGGCGTGCGCACCGTCGCGGCCGGTGAGGCGCTGCTCGCCCCGACCGTCACCCGCCGGCTGATCGTCGAGTTCGCCCGCCTCGCCGGGGCGGGTGACGGCTTCCGCGGGCCGCTCAAGGAACGCATCGCCGACCTCACCGAGCGGGAGACGGAGGTGCTGGCCCTCATCGCGCAGGGCCTGTCCAACGGGGAGATCGCCGGGCACCTGCTGCTCGCCGAATCGACAGTGAAGACCCACGTCAGCCGCATCCTCGTCAAGCTGGGGCTGCGGGACCGCACCCAGGCCGCGGTGTTCGCCTTCGAGTCCGGGCTGGTCACACCGGGCGGCACTGCGCACCGGCGGTGAGCCGCCGCCCGCCCTCGGGACCGACTCTGGGGACACCTCGCGCGGCGGGCTCACCCCCTGACGGCGACGCGCCCGCGGTCAGGCGGTGAGCCGCCCCTCCACGGACAGGTTGTTGTCGACGGTGTAGTACGGGGACAGCTTCAGCCGTCCGCCGCCGCTCAGCGTGACGGTCCGGGACGGGAACACGAAGACGCGCTTCTTGTGCGGCACGTCGTCCAGGATCCGGCCCAGACGGTGACGCGCCGTCCCCGCGCGGACGAAGAGGTCCGCCACGAACGTGGCGTCGGTGCTCCGCCGGGCGAGCGGCGCGAAGTCCTCCGGCTGGAGGACGAACCGGCAGGACCGTCCGCCCGTGCGCACGGCCTCCACCGTCCCCGGCTCGGCCGTTCCGCCGCGGTGCACGATCTCCAGCACGGGGCCCGGCGACGCGCTGTCGGGGGAGGGTGCCGGATCGGCGGGGGAGGGGGCCGGATCGGCGAACAGAGTGGCCTCCACGGTGAGTTCACCCTGCGGCGTCCACCGCACGTCACCGGCCTCGACGTGCCGGGCGCGGTCCCAGACCCGCAGCGCCAGTGTGCCGTCCTTCGCCCGGTACGGCAGCCTGACCAGCAGCGGACGCGTGGTGAGGTGCGGGGAGGTCAGCAGGTGGCGGGTGTCGAGCAGCCCGGCGCCGGAGAGCGGCACCGGTTCCCTGCCGGGCAGGGCGAGGTGCGCGGACCAGCGGCCCTCGGCGAGCAGTCCCGGTGTGGGCGGCAGCACCGCCCGGACCCGTCCGCTTCCGGTGAGCGGACGCCCGGCCAGGTCCGCCGACGCCGGTTCCAGGGGCAGTGGCACGGGTGCGCCGGCGTCGGGCTGCTTCGGGCTGAGCACCAGCTCGGCACCGTCGAGGGCGGCGGTCCGCGGGCCTCCGGGCAGCTCCGGCCGGAGCAGGAACACCAGGTCGCCGTCCGGTGTGACGTGGCAGTCGGCGACCGGGAGGGCAGCGACGTCACCGCCGCGGGCCGGAGTGGGGGCGGGAGCGGACGCGGACGCGGAGTCGGTGGCGGCGGAAGGGGCGACGGCGGCGGTGGCGGGTGCGGTCACGGAAGAGCCTTTCGCAGTCTGCGGGGCGTCGTCGATGTGGGTGGCGGCTTCGGCGGGCGTCGTCGATGTGGGTGGCGGCTTCGGCGCGGGGTGCGTGTCAGCGCCGGGCGCGGGAGCGGCGGAGTCCGGTCAGGGTGCGCCTGATCCGGCCGAGGGCGGCGCGGGTGGAGCGCCTGGACGTGACCACGTGCACCTTGACGAGCCCGAGCACGCTCGCCCTGGCCCTGCGCCCGGACCGGGCCGCCTCCCCGGCGTGCCCCGCGCCCGCGACGTGCCCCGCGTCCCGATCGGCCTGCCCCGCGTGCCCCGGGGTCCGGACGGGTTCCCGGGCGGCTGAGGTGTTGCCGACGCGGGCCGGCTCGGC